>URZN01000246.1 GCA_900552345.1 uncultured Collinsella sp.
TCTACACGCGTAAGATCGTCGGCAGCGTCAGATGTGTATAAGAGACAGGATAGAGCCTTAGCAGTGCAAACAAAAACGGGGCGCAGGATCGCGTGACCGGGCGCGTAGGCGCGTTGGTCGGCGGTCCTGCGTCCCGTTTTGCTGTCGATTACAGCTGCTCGGCCGGACGCTCGGGCGAGCTAAAGCCGGAGTCAAATGTGACGACGCACGAGGCATCGGGCCGGCGCTCGTGCACGATGCGCGTGACGAGCTCCAGCAGCTCCTCGTCGGATATGTCAAAGCCGTCGGGACGCACCAGGTCAAACGAAACGAACCCGTCGTGCTCGTGCAGGTCATGGATGGAGAGCGTGGGGTCGATTTGCGCTATGCCGCGCTTGACCCAGCCGCGCAGGTCGTCGCCGGTGGTGGCGATGGGGTCGCAGTGTAGCGTGATGCCGATGCCCATCTGCCGTTTGATATCGTGTTCAATGGTGTCTAGGATCTCGTGATGTTCAAACGCATCGCCCTCGCCGGGCATTTCCACGTGTGCGCTGGCAAACTGGCGGCCGGGACCGTAGTCGTGCACCATGAGGTCGTGCGTGCCTAGGACCTGCGGATACGACATGATCTTGTCGCGGATTGCCTGGACGAGCTTGGGGTCGGGCGCTTGCCCCAACAGCGGGCTGATGGCGTCGCGCACCAGGCCCATGCCGCTGATGCAGATGAAGATGCCCACGCCCAGGCCCGCCCAGCCATCGAGGTCAAAGCTGGTCGTCTGCGAAATAAGCGCTGCGGCCAGGACCGAGGCCGAGGTGATGACGTCATTCTTGGAGTCCTGCGCCGTGGCGATAAGCGTCTCGGAATCGATGCGGTTGCCCAGCGTGCGGTTGAACGCCGCCATCCAAAACTTGACGAGCATGGACAGGACAAGGGCTGCCATGGAGAGCGCCGAATACGCGGTGGGGGAGGGCTTGATGATCTTGGTGACCGACTCCAAGATCAGGTTGATGCCGACGGCGCAAACGAGAACGGCGACAAACAAGCCGGCGAGGTACTCGTAGCGGCCGTGACCATAGGGGTGCCCCTCGTCGGCCGGGCGGCTGGCAAGGCGGAATCCGAGCAGGCTCACGATGTTGCTCGAGGCGTCGGAAAGGTTGTTGAAGGCATCGGCGATAAGCGAGACGGAGCCCGCGAGCAGACCAGCTATGCCCTTGGCCAGGCACAGCGTGATGTTGAGGCCGATGCAAATGAGGCTTGCGGCAAAACCCGCGTTGGTGCGGCAGGAGGTATCGACCGGCTCGCTTTCGCTGCCGGGAACAAGCGTATGTACCAGCCGATTTACAAATAGCATGGCGTATCTCCTCGCATTCTTATTAAGGGGATAGTGTAGCTCGCACAGACGCAACGTGTACCGATGCTCAGAAAATGCAGCAATGGTCTGCCGGCACTAACGAGTGGGGCTTCTTGTCCGACCGGGTGCTCCATTTTGGGCCACATGGGTATGGGCATGTGCCTGTCTGCCCGACATACTTAATGTCGACAGCCCCTGTGCAAAGGAGGACGTATCCATGGACGAGATGTTTGCCATTAAATGCCAAAACTGCGGCGGCCCTATGTACTCACACCAGGCTAAACGCAGCTTTGAGTGCGCCTATTGCGGCACGGTCGTTCCGTGGCAGGCCGATGCGGGGGAGCCCAAGAGCGTCCTGGGTATCCGTCATACGCCGCTGACGGTGGTTGACGGGCTGCTCAAGCTCACGCACGTCTCGCAGCTCGAGCGCCCGGAGGACCCGGACTGGTATTTTTTTAATTCGTACTGGCGCAATCAGTCGGTTCTGGAGCATCTGCTGTGGGAAGACCGCGGCACGGCGCAGGAGTTACAAGAGGCTACGCATGTGAGCATCCCGTGCCCCTTCTGCGGCGCATCCTTTGAAGGCGAGTCCACTCAGCGCGTGTTTGAGTGCCCGTCCTGCGGCAATAAGATTGGCGTTGCCGACCTGCTCAAGCCCGGCACCTTCAGCAAGCGCCTGACCATGGGCGTTGGTGCGGAGTATGTGCCTGAGCAGGGTATTCCCTGCGAGATCACTCCGCAGCAGGCACGTGCCAACGCGCTGCAGCTGGTGCGTCAGTATCCCGATGCCTTTGCCGGGCACGATGTAGAAGACGCGATCCAAAACGACATGATGCTCTTCTATTTCCCCATGGCGTTGGCGGACCTGCGCATGATGGCGTCCTTCCCGGGCAAAGGGCTGAGCAAGGAGACCCTGGTGTACTACGAGGTGCTCGACTGGGCGTATCCGTGGGCAAACTACCTGGACGTTCGTCTTATGGGCATTTTGGAGCCGTGGGACTTTGGCAAGGTTGGGCCGTTCGATCCCGCTATGCAGGAGGGCGACTTCCGCGTCGTTTCCGTCGATGCATCTACCAAGGACCAGGTGGTCATTGATAAGCTGGCGCTCGATATTGCCGGCAACGATGCCGAGGCGGTGCTGGGGCTCAATAAAAAGAACATCCGCGCCTGGGCGCGCAAGGCCCGCAAGCACAAGGACGGCCTGGTGATGGTGCCGGTCTACTTTGTCGATCGTCCGGCGACGGACAGCCGCGATGGCGAGCAGGTGCGCATCGCCGTGAACGGCCAGACGGGCCGCGCGGCCGCGGTGGTGTTTAGCGACAAACGCGAGACGCATGTGGTGGCACCGCTCAATCCCAACGTGATGCTGTCGAGCGAAAGCACCGTGCACGCCACGCCCATCGAGGTCAAATACGTTAAATCGCCCTTCCTATACCAGATCGTACGTCGCGGAGGCGGCGAACAGCCGCGGCGGGTGGCAGCAACCGCCGAGGGTTCCTACCGAGAGGAGAAGCCCAAACGCAAGGGTCTGCTGGGTGCGCTATTTGGGAAATAGGGAGTAGTGCTGGGGTGTCGGGCTGCATCACAAGGTCATTAGATGAATTTAAAAGTGCTGGGAACGTGCTACCATTGCCGATAGCCTTAATCTTGTAGAAGCGGAGGCCGGATTATGGGTTTTGCGGATCAGCAGCTTCAGATTCAGGTACCGTATTCTCCTGACGACACGTTTAATGCCTTGAAGGCAGCTATGGAAAAGCTGCCTAAAGTAAAAGTTGATAGCGCATCGCCCGCAACAAGAACAGTTGCAGCCGAGATTGGTATGAGCCTTTGGTCCTGGGGCGAAAATATCAGTATTTCGGTTGTTCCAGTTGAAGGCGGATCTGGCGTTACTGTCA
>URZN01000247.1 GCA_900552345.1 uncultured Collinsella sp.
GGGCGGCGACGAGGTCGTGATGCGTTTTATCGGCGACGGCATGGAGCCCGAGGACGCCGTGGCGGATGTGCGCGAGTTCGATCGCGTGGTGATTTCGGGCGGCGACGGCACCGTCTCCAACGTGCTCGACCAAATGCGCGGATGCGGCGTCCCCACGCTCGTCTTCCCCTCCGGCACGGCCTGTCTGTTCTTCAATAACATTGGCAATGCCCCCGAGGCCGCGGCGCTTGCCAAGGCCTGCCGCGTCGGCCGTACCGTCAAGGCGGACATGGGCGAGCTCTTTTGGCTCGACGAGAACGGCAACGAAAAGCGCCACGGCTTTATCATCATCGCCGGCTCGGGCTTCGACGCCGAGATCATGATGAAGGCCGCCCCCGCCAAAAACGACATCGGCGAGATCGCCTATTTCCTGTCGGCGCTCGCCACACCCAACCCCACGGTGGCGCACTTTACGATTGAGCATGACGGCATTGTCGAGGAGCTCGATGGCATCTGCTGCATGGCCGGCAACACCTCGGTCATTCAAAACGACATCAACCTGTTCCCCGACTGCCGCATGAACGACGGCATGGTCGACATCGCGGTCATCGAGCCCGTAAAAACCGTCCAGCTCCTGCCCACTGTGATCACCGCCGCGCTCGACCCCGCCGGCAAGGTGCTCGGCCGTCCGCAGTTCAAGATCATCCAGACCAAGGAAGCCAAGATCACCTGCACCCCGTCGCTGGGCATGCAGTTCGATGGCGAGATCATCTCCAGCAACTCGGGCGTCTTTGGTGCCCGCGCACTTCCGCAATGCCTCGACCTCATCGTCGACGAATTCTCCCCGCTCGGAAAATAGGAGGACCCCATGAACGACAATCCCCTGCTCGGCTTTATCGTCATTGTTCTGGCCATGCTCGTCGGCTATGCGATTAACGTGATCCACCGCCGGAAGAAGTAATTCCACATTGGTATGATATTCATCCAATTATCGTCTCCCCTGTTGTTTATGCATTTGCCAAACAGCGGGGGATTTTTCTTTGCGCCCCGTGCAAGGCACTTTATTCAGGTACAGTAATTGCAGGGCGTCTTTATTTAAGTAAAGCTACAAAATGAGTATTCTTATCCGCTCATCGCATATTTTAGGACGTTCATCGAGTATTTCATCGAGATAGATGAATACTTCTTAGACTTCCGATAGGCTAATAGATGTATTTATTAGCTGAGATTCCACACAGTTTTGTGGAGTCTCAACAGTTGGGAGGGATTATGAGGTTTACTCATCCCGTCAACACGCTCAAAAAGCTCGGCTGCGGCCTTGCGTTTGGAGCAGCGGCCATCATGGCCATGCCGACTTCGGCGCTCTCCTGCACTCAGATCTACATGGGCAGCAAGCTTACGGCAGACGGCAACACGTACTACGGCCGTTCCGAGGACTTCGGTCCGCGCTATGTCAAGCACTTTGGCATTGAGCCCGCACACAAGGACGGCAACGAGTACACCTCGGTCGAGTCTGGTTTTGAATACAAGTCCAAGGGCGCAACCTACCGCTACACCTTCGTTCGCGACAACCCCTCGCAGTGGGAAGATCGCTACGACGCATATTCCGAGGCTGGCATCAACGAGAAGGGCGTTTCCTGCTCTGCCACGTTGAGCACCTCCTATAACGAGAAGGCCGAAGAAGCCGACCCCATCACCGAGGAGACCGGCATTGGCGAGTACAGCTATGCCAGCGTCATCCTGGGCGAGAGCGCCACGGCCCGCGAGGGCGTCGAGCTCATCGGCAGCCTGATCGACGAGCAGGGCGTCTGCTCCAACGACCAGATCATCATCGCCGACAGCACCGAGACCTGGCTGTTCGCCGCGCTTTCCCGCCATCAGAGGATTGCTATGAAGCTCGATGATGACATCGCCTCGCTCAACCCCAACATCGGCAACCTCACCTATAACGTCGACCTCGATGACGCCGAGAACTGCCTCCATTCCGAGGGCATCGAGTCCATGCCTAAGGAGAAGGGCTTTGCCGAGTACACCGACGGCAAGTTCGACGTCGCCAAGACCTACGGCGAGGAGATCGGCGAGGCCGGTATGCACCAGTGGTCACGCTATATCCAGGGTCGCGATTACTTCATGGCCCCGCTGGCCGAAGGCACTGACTACGAGATCGTGAAAGACGAGCGCGAAGACGCTCGCGCCACGACCGGCGCCCTGGTCCACGAGATGCAGCCGCTGTTCTTCCAGCCCGGCAAGTCCGACTGGAACACCTTTGAGATGATCCGCTCCTTCGCCGCTCGCGGCGAGAATGTCGCCGGCCTCAACGCCAACACCGACGGCGCCTATGCCATCGGCTCCAACCGCAACACCGAGATCCACACCTTCCAGATCCGTCAGGGCATGGACCCCGAGATCGCGACCATCCAGTGGGAGATGCTCTCCAACGCCGAGTTCTCCGTCGCCATCCCCCTCTACTCTGCACTGCTCACCGAGGTCAGCCCCTACTTTAGCGATCAAGATGTCTCCTTCGATCACTGCGAAGAGGAAGACGTCGTGAACAACGAGGAGCCCAAGAACTCCATCAACTACGTCCTCATGGACATCAACACGCTCGCCTATGAGAACCGCGATCACTGCGCTACCGGCGTCTGCGCCTACCTCGACGCCCTGCAGAAGGAGCTCATCGAGCAGAACCTGACCGTCGACGAGGCCATGCAGGCCGCCGAGAACACCGAGGCCCGCACCGCCCTGGCCAACAAGGCCGGCAAGGCTGCCACCAAGAACACCTACCTCAAGTGCAAGGCCATGCTCGAGGAAATGCGTGACTACCTCAAGGAGGGCGACTTCTCCGAGGAGTTCGTCCCGAGTGACTACGATGCCGACAACGACTGCCTAGTCGAGTCCATCACCTATGCCGACGAGGCCCTCTCCGATAAGGACGTTGCCGAGCCCGAGGTTGAGGAAGAGGCGACCGAGGAGAAGTCCGAGGGCAACAACATGGCCGCCATGGCCGTTGGCGCCGTCGTCGTCATCGGTGTCTGCGGCTTCGTGCTCTATCGTCGCAAGAAGGCCTAAGAACCCCACACCTTAAGGTGCGGGCGGGATGGCCAAAGTCGCCCGCCCACCCAGCCGCCCATTCGACCGGCGGGAAACGTCGCCGAAATCTTTTCAAAAAAGATTTCCCCGCACACACTTTGCTGTGCTATAGTGCAGCGCAACAGCAACTAGGTGCGACCTGTCTCTTA
>URZN01000248.1 GCA_900552345.1 uncultured Collinsella sp.
CCTTTGCGCCAGTTTCTGTCGAGTCGGTGCTTCTTGCGGGTTGCCCGTATAATGGTCTGCGTATGAACCGCAACCAAGGAGTTCCAGTTTATGGACCAGAACCTTTTTAAATTCGACCTGATCGCCGAGGATCCGACGACGCACGCGCGCGCCGGCGTGCTGCACACCCCGCACGGCGACATCGAGACGCCGATCTTTATGCCCGTGGGCACCAAGGCAAACGTCAAGGGCATCCCCACCGAGACCGTTAAGCAGCTCGGTGCGCAGATCGTGCTCGCCAACACCTACCACCTGTCCATGCGTCCCGGCGAGGACACCATCGCTGAGCTGGGCGGACTGCACAAATTTATGAACTGGCATGGCCCCATTCTTACCGACTCGGGCGGCTTCCAGGTGTTCAGCCACAACGACGCCGTCAAGCTCACCGACGAGGGCGTGCGTTTTATCGTCAACGATTACGACGGCCGCCACGTGTTCTGGACGCCCGAGGACAACATGGAAATCGCCATGAAGCTCGGCTCCGACATCTGCATGCAGCTCGACCAGTGCCCGGGCTATCCCGCCACGCGCGCCTACGTTGAGCGCGCCGTGGAGCTGTCGAGCATGTGGGCCGAGCGCTGCTACAAGGCTCACACCCGTGATGACCAGGCGCTCTTTGGCATCGTCCAGGGTGGCATGCATCTGGACCTGCGCCTGCGCTCGCTGCGCCACCTGGAGGAGTGCGGCGACTTCCCCGGCTATGGCATCGGCGGCTACTCGGTGGGCGAGGACCACGAGACCATGTTCGAGACGCTGGCGCCGCTCGCGAGCGAGTACATGCCAAAGCACAAGCCGCGCTACCTCATGGGCGTTGGCAACCCTACCACGCTCGTGCGCGGCGTTGGTGTGGGCATCGACATGTTCGACTGCGTGCTGCCGACGCGCACCGGCCGCATGGGTACGGCGTTCTCCAGTGAAGGCCGCCTTAACTTCCGCAACGCGCGCTTTGCGCACGACGACGGCCCCATCGACCCCACCTGCACCTGCCCGGTGTGCACGGGCGGCTACAGCCGCGCGCTCATCCGTCACATGGTCACGCAGAAGGAGATGCTCGGCGGTATTCTGCTGTCGATGCACAACATCTACTACCTGCTCAACCTTATGCAGCGTGCCCGCCAGGCCATTATCGAGGGCCGTTACGGTGCGTTTGTGAGCGACTGGATGAACAGTCCTGCGGCGGTGGATTACTAAGAGCTGCGCGGGCGCTTGCAGAGCGCGGGCAACGGCAAGGGGCGAGCGCCGGCCGGTCATCACGTTCGCTAACACCGTCTGCGCGACCGCTGACCGATAGCTTGCAAGCACTTGATGCATCGTGGGTACCATACCGAATAGTTGATGTTCGGGCGGGTGTTTGGCGCATGGCGTCGGCCCCGCCCGTTTTTCTTTTTCTCGATAGGAGTACCCATGATTAAGAACGAGAATGTCGAGGGCGAGCCTGCCTACGACGAGACGTACCGCCGCGGCCCCGTGGTTATGCGCGGCCCCATGATTCCTAAGGACAACACCTACGCCAACCTGCTGGCGCCCGAGGAGTCGACCGACTGGCTGCATGCTGATCCGTGGCGCGTGCTGCGCATTCAGGCCGAGTTTGTCGATGGCTTTGGCGCGCTTGCCGAGCTCGGGCCCGCTGTGACCATCTTCGGTAGCGCTCGCACGCCCAAGACCGATCCGCTCTACAAGGCGGCGCGCACCGTCGGGCGCAAGATCGCACAACATGGCGTGGCGGTCATCACCGGTGGCGGCCCCGGCATCATGGAAGCGGCCAACAGGGGAGCGGCGAGTGTCAACGGCAAGTCAGTTGGCCTGGGCATTGAATTACCGCACGAGCATGGGCTCAACAAATACGTGAACCTCGGCATGGACTTCCGCTACTTCTTTGTGCGCAAGACCATGTTTGTCAAATACAGCTCGGGCGCCATCGTGTTTCCCGGTGGTTTTGGCACGCTCGACGAGATGTTCGAGGTACTCACGCTGGTGCAGACGCACAAGGTTAAGCGCATGCCGCTCGTTTTGGTAGGCACCGAGTACTGGCAGGGCCTGTTCGACTGGCTCAACGGCCCGGTGATGGACGCCGGTATGATCAGCCCGCTCGATCCGGAGCTGGTGCACATTACCGACGACCTCAACGAAGCCGTCGACATTGCGCTCGGCGGGCTGATGTAGAGCAATCGTGCCCACCGCGACATGGATCTGCATGGCAATCTGATGCTATCTAACGGCAGTTTGCCATCTAAACTGGGTATACTGATGTAAAAGATGAGGCGAGGAGGTCGCGTATGTCTACTGCAACGGTTAAGCCCACGACGGTTCGCATCGAAGAGGGGCTCAAGGAACAGGCGACTGAGTTCTTGGACTCAGTTGGCTTGAGTCTCAATTCGTATCTCAACCTTGCTGTTCGGCAGCTGGTAAATCAGCGAAAGATTCCTTTTGAGATTGTAGGAAGGGCGGAGGTGCCCAGCGAGGCGACGAGGCGTGCCATGGTAATCGCCGAGGCTCATGAGTTGGGGATTTTGCCGGACGATAGCCCGTCATTCAACGACGCTGATGAGCTTATGTCATTTCTTGATGAGGAATAGCGATGTTCGAGATCAAAGTCGAGGCTCAATTTAAGGCGGACTACAAACGAACGATGCTCATGCATCCGCAGCTAAAGAGTGAGTTTAAAGCGGCGGTTGCAGAGCTTGTGGCTCATGGGTCGCTTCCGGCGGAGTACGGCGCCCACGAGCTCTCAAACCCGGGCGGCAATTACAACGGCCACATCGAGTTCCACCTATCCGATGGCTTGGTCGATGTGGTCGTTCTATATCTGCCCCATAAGACTAACCCAGTGATCAGGCTGGTGCGAATGGGCACTCATCAGGAGCTTTTTCAGGGTCCGCTGGGCTGATCGCCGATTTCTAAGTTGCGGTGGAATAGGGACTGATTTGCGGCTGATAAGCCAAAAACAGTCCCTATTCCACCGCAAGTGGTAAAGGTGCCCCTAGTGAATGGGCTGGTAGCGGGGGCAGTAGCTGATGGCGATGGCGTCGACGCCTACGTGGGTGGCGATGGTGCAGCCGATGGGGCCGGTGCCGGCGTCTACGTAGTTCTGGCCTGCGAGCGCCTGGTTGACGAGCTCGTGCTCCTCGGCGGCGCCGGCCCCATCGGCTGCACCATCGCCACCCACG
>URZN01000249.1 GCA_900552345.1 uncultured Collinsella sp.
GAGTTTGACGAGGGCAAGCTCACGCGCCTGAAGGTGTCGCTTGTCTCGGGCGCTACGCTGTCCGAGGTTTCTCACGAGCTGGGCATTGACGACATCATCATCTTTGGTGCCTCCGAGACCGGTACCGGTGCGCGCGGCCTGCATTCGGCCCTCGAGAACGTCTATGAGTCGCTCGTGGGCGCGCTGTACCTGGATGCCGGCTGGGACGTTGCGGCGGACTTTATCCACCGTACGCTTAAGCCCCATTTGGCCTCCGAGCGTGCCGAGCATCCTGCGAACCCCAAGTCGTTTTTGCAGGAGTGCGTGCAGGCTGACGGCCACGAGCCTCCGGCGTACAAGCTCGTTGGCTCTGAGGGCCCGGCACACGCACCGACCTTTACCGCCGTGGTGCTCATCGACGGTATCCGCCAGGGCCGCGGCACCGGTTCCTCCAAGAAGGAGGCCGAGGGAGCTGCCGCGCTTGAGGCACTCGACCGCATGGGTTACACCACCAACGGCGTGATCCTGAACAAGAAGCCTGTTTAAGCGAGGAACCGTGTATCTCAAGTCCCTCACGCTCAAAGGGTTCAAGTCGTTTGCCGACCGCGCCCATATGACGTTTGAGCCGGGCCTGACCGTCATCGTCGGTCCCAACGGCTCGGGAAAATCGAACATCTCCGACTCGATCCTGTGGGTCCTGGGCGAGCAGAGCGCCAAGCAGCTGCGCGGCCAGGCTATGGAGGACGTCATCTTCTCGGGCTCGTCGGCGCGCAAGCCGGTGGGTGTTGCCGAGGTCACGTTGGTGCTCGATAACTCGGACCATATGCTGCCCGTCGACTTTGATGAGGTCGCCATCACCCGTCGTATGTATCGCTCGGGCGAAAGCGAGTACCTCATCAACTCGAGCCCGTGCCGCCTGATGGACATCCAGGACATCTTGCACGATTCGGGACTGGGCAAGGATACGCACTCCATCATCAGCCAGGGCAAGCTCGATGCCATTTTGCAGAGCCGCCCCGAGGAGCGCCGCGCCCTGATCGAGGAGGCTGCCGGCATCTCCAAGCACAAGCGTCGCAAGGAGCGTGCGCTCAAAAAGATTAAGTCGATGGACGAGCACCTGACCCGTGCCCGCGATATCAGCAAGGAAATCGCCCGTCAGCTGCGACCGCTGGAGCGTCAGGTCGATCGCGCGCGCAAGTACAAAGAGCTGTCCTCGCGCGCGAACGAGCTTACGCAGATGCTGGCCGTCGATGAGCTTCGTTCGCTGCAGTCGCAGTGGAACGACCTGGAGAGCCGCTCCAAGGAGGGCGCTGCCGAGCTTGAGCTCGCGCAATACCGCCTGGGCGAGAAAGAGCGCGAGCTCGAGAAGCTCCAGGTTATGCTCGAGGAAAAGGGCCTGTTTGTGGGCGACTTGGGCGAGCAGCGCCGCCATATGCAAGATGTGGTCGGTCGCATTAACTCCGACATGCGCCTGCTCGAGGAAAAGGGTCACAACATGGTGTCGCGCCTGTCCGACATGCGCGGCCAGATCTCGAGCTCCGAGCATCAGCGCCGTCGCGTGGTCGAGGAGCTCGAGGATGCGCGTGCCCAACTCGAGGAAGTGACCGGCGCGCATATGCAGACCCAGGAGGACGTTGACGCCGCCGGTCCTGCCGCCGCCGAGCTTCACGAGCGTCGCGTGGCGCTCGATGCGCAGATTTCGCAGCTCACGCGCGAGCAGCGCGATGTACAGCGCGTTGCCGATAATGCTGCGCTTGAGCTTGCCAAGGTAAAGGATTCGCTTTCCAATGCCGAGGTCGAGGACAACATGTATGCCTCGCGCCTGGAGCAGATCGATGAGCAGCTCGAGGAGGTCACGGCATCGCTTGATAGCCGCCGCAACCGTGCTGAGGAGCTCGAAGGCGCGCTCGACCAGGCTCGTCAAGCCCAGTGCGATGCGCGTGAGGCTACCGAGGTCGCCCGTGCAGCCCTTAAGGATTTGCGTAATCGCGAGAGCGAGGCGCGCAACAAGCTGTCCGAGGTGCGCTCGGAGCTTTCCAGCCAAAAGAAGCTTGATGCTCGCATGGCCGACAGCTCGCCGCTCGTAAGCCGTCTGGTGGGCGCGCTGGGCGACGATGTCTCGGGTCGTCTGGGCGATGTGCTCGAGGCACCTCGTGAGCTTGAGGGCCTGGTTGAGCAGCTGCTCGCCGGCGATATCGATGCCCTGTTGTTCGATAACGCTGCCGCACTTGAGCGCGCCGGTCGCGCTGCGCTGGACCAGAAGAAGGCCTCGGGCGAGGCGCTGCTGGTGGCGCGCAGCGTGAGCGGCCCTGCGGCCGCCGAGGGTGCCGCCGGTACCCGTCTTGTTGATCGTCTGTCCGTGCGTGCGGGCTACGGTCCGGTCGTCGAGGCATTGCTCGGCGGCTATTACGTGGTCGATGACTTGGCTGCCGCGCTGTCCGCGCCGGTCGTTGATGGCGTGACCTATGTGACTCCCGATGGCGCACGCGTTGCCTGCGGCGGCTTGGTTCGCGTGGGGCTTGATGCCGGCGAGGCTTCGGGCGCCCTGGAGCGCAAGCGTCGTATCCGCGAGCTGGAAGGCCTGGAGCCCGATCTTGCTGCCGCGTTTGAGCATGTTTCTGATCAGGTCGTCGAGGCCAATGCGGCCGTTGAGGAGGCCCGTGCTGCCGAGGGCGATGCTGCCGGCGAGATCGCCCGCCTTGAGGGCGAGCGTCGCTCCCTGCTGTCCGAGATCGGCCGCCTGGAGCAGAGTGCCAACAATGCCGAGGTCGAGCGCGTGCGCATTTCCAAGCGCCGCGAGCAGGCTGCCCAGGCCGTTCGCGCTGCGCGTCCGCGAGTGGACGAGCTCACTCGTTCGCGTGACGAGGCTCGTGCGCAGGCGAGCGACCTGGGCCTGCAGATTGCCGAGGCCAACGACGAGCTCGATCGCGTGCGCCGTGACGATTCCGAGGCCGCCGGTAAGCTCGCCGACGCTAAGGTGCGCCTGGCTCAGACGAGCGAGCGTCTTCGTTCTCTGAGGGGCCGCGTGCCCGACCTGGAGCATCGCCTGGAGGGCATCGACCGCCGTATCCGCGGAACACGCCAGGCCTCGCGCTCGCTTGAGCTGCTGCGCCTTCGCGTCGATCCCATGCACGAGCGCTATTCTGCCCTGTTGGAGCGCGCCTCGGACTGGGCTGCGCGCCTGCGCGATCAGGCAACGCTTGAGGAGGCGGACT
>URZN01000250.1 GCA_900552345.1 uncultured Collinsella sp.
GCTCCGGTCTCGTGGGCTCGGAGATGTGTATAAGAGACAGCGATTGAGTATTCTACAATACGCGTGCACGTATCGTAATATCTTCGTAATGGCTCCACAACTACGTGGAACTTGTTACATTTCTCCGCCCTGGAGCGAACACCAGGATCCTTGCGCGTCGGTGGTGAGAATCACCGGGCCGTCATCGGTAATGGCGACGGTGTTCTCGTAGTGCGCGGCAGGCAGGTGGTCGTTGGTCGTGACGATCCAACCATCGGAGCCCGTGCTCACATGATTGGATCCCATCGTGACCATCGGCTCGATGGCAATGACCATACCAGCCTGGAGACGAACGCCCCTCCCCTTCTTTCCATAATTTGGAACGTTGGGGTCCTCGTGCATCACATGGCCAATACCGTGCCCCACATAATCGCGAAGCACGCCATAGC
Source organism: uncultured Collinsella sp. (assembly GCA_900552345.1). Lineage (GTDB taxonomy): Bacteria > Actinomycetota > Coriobacteriia > Coriobacteriales > Coriobacteriaceae > Collinsella. The sequence continues at coordinate 429 of URZN01000250.1, forward strand.
CGTGAGACTCGGCGAGAGACTGGACGGCATAGCCAATGTCCCCAATATGGTTACCGGGAACAGCCTGCTCGATTGCAGCCTTAAGGCAATCGCGCGTAACCTCGCACAGGGCCTTGGCCTCGGGCGTAGGGGTACCGACGAAAAACGTCCAAGCGTTATCGCCGACCCAACCGTCGACAACAGCACCCGTATCGATGGAGATGATATCGCCATCACGCAGGATCATGTCGGGATTGGGAATACCGTGCACCACGGCATCGTTAATCGATGCACAGATGGTACCAGGGAACCCGCCGTAGCCCTTAAAGGCCGGGGTGCCACCATGCATGCGGATAATCTGCTCCGCAAGCTGATCAAGCTCAAAGGTCGAAACACCAGGACGAACCATGGCTCCAACGTGGCGGAGCGCCATCTTAGATAGCGCTCCTGCCTTCTTCATCTGCTCGATTTGCGTTGCAGACTTAATCTTGATCATAGACCGAGAGCCTCTTTGACATCCCCGTACACGGTCTCGCGAGCCTGGTCACCGTTGACCGACTTGAGCAGACCCTGGCCACGATAGTAGTCGACGAGCGGGCTCGTGGACTTCTCGTACACGTCGAGACGGTTCTTAATGGTCTCGGGCTTGTCGTCGTCGCGCTGATACATCTCGCCACCACACTTGGGGCAGGTAGCATCGGCAGCGGTGCCGGTGTAACCGCAGGCGCGGCAGGTGCGACGAGAAGACAGACGGTCGATGATGACCTCGGGGGCCACGTCGACCAGAAGGGCGCAGTCAATCTCGCGACCCATGGCAGAGAGCTCGGAATCGAGCGTCACAGCCTGAGCGGTGTTGCGCGGGAAGCCATCGAGGATGAAACCCTGCTGGGCGTCATCGGCGGCAAGGCGCTCCTTGACAAGGTCGATCACGAGCTGGTCGGGAACGAGCTCGCCGGCGTCCATGTACTTCTTAGCCTGAATACCAAGCTCGGTGCCACCCTTGACGGCAGCACGCAGCAGGTCGCCCGTGGAAATGTGAGCGACGCCGAACTCGGCGACGAGCTCCTGTGCGACGGTGCCCTTACCGGCACCCGGAGCTCCGAGCAATACGAGGTTCATGAGCAATCCTCCTCTAGCCTATTTAAAGAATCCATCGTAATCATACATCTTGATCTGGCCTTCGAGCTTGTCGACCGTGTCGAGCACGACGCCGACCATGATGAGGATGGACGTGCCGCCAAATGCCTGGATCAGCTGGTTACCCGTAAAGGAGAAGATGATCGAAGGCACGATGGCGATGAGCGCCAAGAAGACAGCGCTGGGAAGCGTGATCTTGTTGAGCGCGTTCTTGATGTAGGCCGCGGTAGCCCTGCCCGGACGGACGCCCGGAATAAAGCCGCCCTGCTTCTTGAGGTTGTCGGCCGTGTCATCGGGGTTGAACACCATGGAGGTGTAGAAGTACGCGAAGAACACGATGAGGACAACATTAAGCACCCAGTTGAGCCAACCGGTCGAAAGCGCAGAGGCAACTGCCTGAATCCAGCCGATGCCGGGGAAGAACACGGCAATCTGGGCCGGGAAGTACAGCAGCGCCGAAGCGAAGATGATCGGCACGACGCCCGCGGTGTTGACCTTGATGGGCAGGTAGGTGGTCTGGCCACCCATCATGCGACGGCCCACGACGCGCTTGGCGTAGGAGACCGGGATGCGGCGCTGGCCGCGCTCAAGGAAAACGATCAGCGGGATGACCAGCAAGATGATGGCGCAGATGATCACCATGGTGATGATGCCACCTGCGTTACCCTCGGTGCTGGAGAAAATCGCCTGCGGAAGACCGGCCATGATGTTCGCGAAGATGATCAGCGACATGCCATTGCCGATACCGCGCTGGGTGATGAGCTCACCAATCCACATGATCAGCATGGCGCCCGCGGTGAGCGTACCGACGATCATGAGGTCGAAGATGATCTCGGGAGCACCGGCACCGTTGAAGCTAATGCCGAAGCTCTTAAAGAGGAAGAGGTAACCCACGGAGTTGAGGATAGCCAGAGCCAAGGTGAGGTAACGCGAATACTGCGTAATCTTGGTCTGACCGACCTCGCCCTCACGGGCAAGCTCATGCAGGGAAGGCACGACGGCCTGGAGCATCTGGAGGATAATCGAGCTCGTGATGTACGGCATGATGCCCAAAGAGAACACCGAGACATAGCTCAACGCGCCACCAGAGAAAAGATTCAGGAGGGCCATAGCACCTGCGGCGACCGAGTTGCTCCCGGTCGAGAAAAGGCCCAGCATCCCCTGGAAGGGAATGCCGGGCACAGGAACGTGCGCACCAATGCGGTACACGACGAGCATAGCTATGGTAAAAAGAATCTTTTCGCGCAGTTCTTTGATGCGGAAAGCATTCTTAAGACCATTTAGCACGGCAGCTCGACCTTTCCGCCGGCGGCCTCGATCTTGGCCTGCGCAGAGGCGCTGACCTTGTCGACCTTGACCGTGAACTTCTTGGTGAGCTCACCATTGCCGAGCACCTTGACGGGCTCGAACTCGCTCTTGGTGATGCGAGCGGCCTTAAGAGCGGCACCGTCGATCACAGCGCCGTCCTCGAACTTACGCTCGAGACGCTCGACGTTGACAGCGGTGTACTCGATACGACGGGGGTTGCGGAAGCCCGGAAGCTTGGGCAGGCGCATAGCCAGCGGAGTCTGGCCACCCTCGAAGCCGGCACCCTTGGTGCCACCAGAGCGGGAACCTGTCTCTTATACACATCTGACGCTGCCGAC
>URZN01000251.1 GCA_900552345.1 uncultured Collinsella sp.
CTACACGCGTAAGATCGTCGGCAGCGTCAGATGTGTATAAGAGACAGCTCGTCCAGGCTGCGGCCGTCCTCGCGCATGGCGAGCGCATACTCCACCAGCAGGCCCTCGGCGCCGGAGCCGGTGCGCGAGTCGATGCAGCGCACGTCGAGTTCGTGCGTTTCGGCCGTCAGGCTGGCGTTGGCATAGCAGGCAGACCACTCGCTGCATAGCGAGATAAAGATGGCGCTATCGTGGCCGTCGGCGAGCACGCGGTCAAAGAGTGCCTTGAATTCACCGGCACTCGGCTGCGAGGTGTGCGGTAGCTGCTCGGAGCCTGCCATGCGGGCGACGTATTCCTCGGCGGTGATTTGCACCTGGTCGAGCAGATCCTCGCCCTCGATAATCACATGCAGTGGAATCACGTAAATGCCGAGCTCTTGGGCACGGGCGGGGGAGATGTCCGACGTGGAGTCGGTTATGATGGCAAAAGACATAATTGCACCTTTCGTTGGGGCGTTTGCGCGCCGCCTTCTGAGAGCAAAGTGCGACAAGTATAGTAGAGTCATTCCACATTGCTAGGTTCAATTGTTGAATAGTCAACAGTTTGAAGTGTCGGTGTGGAAATCATCAACTGGGGAAGAGGGATGCCGATGGAGGCACTGGAGATATGCAAGCGGCCGGTCGTGCTGTTTGATTTCGATGGCACGGTGGCCGATACAGGCCGGGCGGTGATGACCTCGACGCGCAAGACGCTTGCTGCGCGCGGGTTTTCGGAAGCGCAGATGGGTGACCTGCGCCGTATGATCGGGCCTCCCCTGTGGAAGAGCTTCCACGACTTTTATGGCTTCTCGCGCGAGGAATCGCTTGTGGTGGCCGACGAGTACCGTGCCTTTTTCGATGAGCTGGGGCCGGATGAGTACCCCGTGTTCGATGGAATCTCCGAGCTGCTCGACAGCCTTGCCGCGCAGGGGCATCGCATGGCGGTCGCGACGTCTCGCATGGAGGCGAAGTGCATCGATATGGTGCATGAGCTGGGGCTTTGCCAGTTTGAGGCCGTGGTCGGCATGAATCCGCCGCAGGGGCGCGAGACCAAGGCGGATTCGGTCCGCGATGCGCTGGCGGCCCTGGGCGCGACGGCCGACGGTGCCGTGATGATCGGCGATCGCTTCAACGATGTGGAGGGCGCGCACGCGATGGGCGTGCCGTGTATCGGCATCTATTCGGGCGCGGCGGCACCGGGGGAGCACGAGGCCGCGGGCGCCGATGCGGTGGTGCACTCGGTGGCCGAGCTTGCTAAACTTTTCGCTATATAAGTATGTGATGTGAGAGGCGGGCGCGCTCGCCGCTCATTGGTAAGGAGGTTGTCCATGAATCAGGTGGAGCAGAGCGTCGCTGAGTATGTCGACGAGGTCTGGGAGGACGTTGTCGCCGATATCGAGCAGCTGGTGGGCTATCCGTCCGTGGCCGTTGCTACCGATGCGGAGCCCGGTGCGCCGTTTGGCCGCCCGGTCCGTGATGCGCTTGATTGCGCGCTCGGTATCGCGCAAAAGCTCGGCTACCAGACGAGCGATGACGAGGGCTTTGTGGGCATTGCCGATATTCCGGGCCGCGGCGACAAGCAGCTCGCGACCATCTGCCACGTGGACGTGGTTCCCGCCGGCCCCGGTTGGAATACCGACCCGTTTGCGATGGAGCGTCGCGAGGGCTGGCTGCTCGGTCGCGGCGTTATCGACGACAAGGGTCCGGCGGTACTGTCGCTCTACGCCGGCGCCTATCTGCTCAAGCACGGCATCACCCCGCGCTATACCTTCCACGCGCTGCTGGGCTGCGATGAGGAAGTGGGCATGTCCGACGTTCACCATTATCTGGAGAACTATGCAGACCCCGACTTTCTGTTTACACCCGATGCCGAGTTCCCGGTCTGCAATGCCGAGAAGGGCCAGTTTGGGGCGACGTTTGTGAGCTCCAAGATCGACGGCGGACGCATTGTGTCCTGGAGCGGTGCCGAGGCGAGCAACGCCATTCCGTCGCAGTCTATCTGCGAGCTCGCGATTGCCGCCGATGAGCTGCCGGCGCCGGTCGAGAACGCCGACCGCCTAGAGATTACGGCGCTCGATAACGGACATGCGCAGATTTTCGCTCACGGCATTGGCGGTCATGCCTCGATGCCCGAGGGAACGATCAATGCCGTTGGCCTCATCGTGGCGTATCTGCGCGAGGCCGAGGACGCGTTTGGCGCACGCGATGAGCGCCTGCTGACGCCTGCCGAGCACGAGTTTGTCAAGTTTCTGGCCTTTGTGCATGCGGATGCCTATGGCCGCGGCCTGGGTATCGACGCGACGAGCCCCGCGTTTGGCCCGCTCACCTGCAACCCCGGCGTCATCCGCGTGGCGGATGGCCACATTGAGCAGGTCATCGACGTGCGTTTCCCCGACAGCACGAGCGCCGATACCATCTGCGAGCAGCTCGAGCCGCTCGTGGGCCGCTTTGGTGTGACGTATCGCGTGGGTCGTACCAAGGTGCCGTTCTCGGTCTCTGCTGACGATCCGGCCGTGAAGGCGCTGATTGACACTTATAACGAGTTTACGGGTAAGCACGCCGAGCCCTTCGCCATGGGCGGTGGCACGTACGCACGCAACTTTGCCCGCGCCGTCTCATTTGGCCCCGAGGAAACCGGCCTGGAGCTGCCCGCATGGGGCGGCCAGATGCACGGCCCCAACGAGTGCGCCAACGAGGAACAGCTCAAGCAAGCGCTCAAGATCTATATCGTGGCAATCCTCCGTTTGAATGAATTAGAGCTTTAAGGTTTCGCGGTTTCCCAATCTAAGTTGCGGTGGAATAGTTCCTAGAATGGGCCATTTGATGGCCAAACAGGAACTATTTCACCGCAACTTTGTTTTTATTGGTGTAAAAGGCGTGCCATGCTTGGGTGGGGATTGTTATTCTTTTGTAAAGCCGAGTCGCGCTTGCGGTAAGGGTCTATCAGATGCCCGTAAGAAACCGTAGTTGGCGCGGGCGATGCCCGGTCGGGGCCGTATCTTTCCAAACAGCAAAGCGGGCAGGGTGCCCGCGAGTTGCATGTATGAAAGGAAGATCATGCTCGATCAGGCTTATTCTCGTCGTCAGTTCCTCGGCCTTGCTGGTGGTCTTGCCAGCATCTGTCTCTTATACACATCTCCGAGCCCACGAGACCGGAGCCTATCTC
>URZN01000252.1 GCA_900552345.1 uncultured Collinsella sp.
ACGCTGACCGAGGACATTCAGTTCACTACGTTCTGCGCTATTCACGGTATTCGCATTGGCTATGCGCCGGCGGAGTTCTTTGACGAGCAACCCGTGACGTTCAAGGCATCCTGGAAGCAGCGTATGCGCTGGACCAAGGGCTTTTACCAGGTGTTCTTTACCTACGGTAAGCATCTGGTCAAGTCGATGTTCCGCTATCATCGCTTTGCCGCCTACGACATGTTCATGACGATCGCCCCGGGTATGCTGCTATCGCTGATCTCGATGCTCGCTAATGCGACGTTCTTGATTGTGGGTGGCCTTTCGCATGGTTTCTTGGCAACCGAAGTCGAGATGCAGGCGTGCGCCGCTTCGCTCATTATGACCTTCGCCATGATGTATCAGACGTTCTTTATCCTGGCGCTGCTCACGACTATCTTTGAGTACAAGCATATTCACTGCGCGCAAAAGTGGCGCCTGGTGACTAACCTGTTTACCTTCCCGATCTTTATGTTCAGCTATATCCCCATCACGGTGGCCGCGCTGTTCCTGAAGGTCGACTGGGTGCCGACGCAGCACGCCGTCAACGTTACCCTTGACGAGGTCATGCAAGGCGCCAAATAACCACCACCAAAACCACCGCAAAGGGGACAGGCACCTTTGTGGTGGTTTTTGCTTTTGCGATGCAGCTCGAGGAGGAGTCCGATGGCCTATATCCCGTTTTGGATTTGCATCTTTGCCGGCGTGGCAATTGATGCCCGAGAGCGACGGTTTCCCAATGGGCTTGCCGGCGCATGTGCCGTGGCGGCGTTGGCGGGCGTTTGGCTCGACCTCGGTTTGAATACAGCGCTTGACCACGCCGGTCTTGCGGTCATCGTCTACCTTGCCCTTGTGCTCACTGAGTCGCTCTGGCGGCGCCTTCGCCACGCCCCGGGCATCGGCATGGGGGGTGCCAAGGCGCTCTTCGCGCTTTGCACGCTCGACCCTATGGGTGGCATCGTGGCATTTGCCGTCGCACTCCTGGCCCTGGCCCTCTCCTGCCTCTTCACAAAATCACGCTCCCTGCCATTGCTCCCGTTTTTGGTGCCGATTTTTGCCATAATCGAGGTCGTGGGTTGCACATTGTAACCGATTGCGCATCCTTCTTAAGGAGCATGCCATGGCAACTAATCAAGAAACGGCCGTCATTAAGGCGCGCATGGACCGTATTCCCTCGGCGTTGTCGCCCGAACTTGTCGAGCGCATTGCCGCCGATCGTGCTTCGGGCTATGTCAACCCGTATCGTTGCAACGACGATCAGGTCATTCGTCGTATTGATCGCGCCGCCGACAAAGGCACGCTTATGCGTCCGGCGTTTATGCGCGATACCGAAAAGATACTTCATCTTCCGGCGTACACCCGTTATGCAGGCAAAACGCAGGTCTTTAGCTTCCGTAGCAATGACGATCTGTCACGCCGCGGTTTGCACGTGCAGCTCGTCTCCCGCATTGCGCGCGATATCGGTCGCGCCCTGGGGCTCAATTGCGATCTGATCGAGGCGATTGGCCTGGGTCACGACTTGGGACACACGCCTTTCGGCCATGCCGGCGAGCGTTTCCTCAACGATATCTATCATGAGCGTACGGGGCGTTATTTTTTCCATAACGTGCAGTCGGTCCGCGTGCTCGACACACTGTACGGCCGCAACGTGTCGCTCCAGACGCTCGACGGCGTGCTATGCCATAACGGCGAGTACGAGCAGCGTGTGTTTGAGCTCTCGGACATGAGCTCCTTTGACCAGTTTGACCAGACGGTTGAGGATTGCATTGCCACGGGCTATAGCGCAATTGGGCATCTGCGTCCCATGACGCTCGAGGGCTGCGTCGTTCGCATCTCGGATATTCTTGCCTACGTCGGTCGTGACCGTCAGGATGCGATCGCGGCGGGCCTGCTTTCGCCCGACGTTTTTGATGATGGCCGGGGCGGTGCCTACAACAGTTGGATCCTTACGCACGCTTCCATCGATATCGTTGAGCACAGCTATGGTAAGCCGCGCATCGAGATGAGCGAGGACCTGTTTGGGGAAATCCGCCGAGCCAAGCGCGAGAACTACGAGAAGATCTATAGCAAGGGCGGTATCGAAGGCGATTCCGAGGTGGAGCTGCGCGAGGCCTTCGAAAAGCTCTACGACCGTTGCCTGCGGGATCTAAATAGTGGTGACGAGTCCTCTTACATCTTTAAGCACCATATTTCGCGCATTGAGCAGCAACTTTCCTACTACGATCGCACCTATGCCTGGCAGGACGACAAGGTTCAAGCCGTGGTGGATTATATCGCGAGCATGACGGACGGTTATTTCTGCGAGCTGACGAGCAAGCTGTTCCCTGGTCTGGAGTTTCCGCACCGTACCTATATTAACGAACGGTAGTTCGTATTAATTCGGTATACTGTTAGTGGAAAACGTTTTGAATGATGCACGGGATGGCTATGGACGACCTTTTTTCTGCCTCGACGCGCGAGCGTTCCTTTAAAAATGCGCCGCTCGCGGTGCGCATGCGACCCAATTCGCTCGACGAGTACGTGGGCCAGCAAAAGGCCGTCGGTAAGGGTTCATGGCTGCGTGCCGCGATCGAGCACGACGTGCTTTCGAGCGTGATTCTGTATGGGCCGGCCGGTACGGGCAAGACGACGCTGGCCCACATTATCGCCAACCATACCAAGAGCGAGTTTGTCGAGGTCAGCGCCGTCACGGGTACCGTGAAGGACCTGCGTCGCGTGATTGATGAGGCCAAGACGCGCCTGAATACGTACGACCGCCGCACCATTCTATTCATCGATGAGATTCACCGCTTCTCTAAATCGCAGCAGGATGCCCTGCTGCATGCAGTTGAGAACCGTACCGTCATTATGATTGGCGCTACGACGGAGAACCCGTACTTCGAGGTCAACTCGGCACTGCTCTCACGTGGTCGCGTCGTGGAGCTTGAGCATCTGAAGGATGAGGATATCGCCACGCTTATTGAGCGTGCGCTCGAGGCACCACAGGGCTTGAACGGAAAGTTCTCGGCCGATGAGGATACGGTCAAGACCATTTGCACGCTGGCAGCGGGTGACGCTCGCTCGGCGCTCACGACGCTCGAGCTTGCGAGCGAGATTGCCGTCACGCGTCCCGATACCGAGGGAACGCCAGCGCCTGCGGCGGGGGAGCGCTATCCCATCAC
>URZN01000253.1 GCA_900552345.1 uncultured Collinsella sp.
AGATAGGCTCCGGTCTCGTGGGCTCGGAGATGTGTATAAGAGACAGGTAGAAGCCGGTGCGAGCCTTACCCTCCAGGCGCTCGGCCTCAACGTGCGCACGACCGACCAGATCGCCGCCCGAAGCGCCGTTCGTGCCGGCGTGACCCATGTTGGGGACGCGCACCTCGTCGCCATCATGCGTGCCGGCGGGAAACTCAATCGTCTGCTCGGAGGTCACACGGACACGGCCGCTGCCACCGCAATCGGGGCACGGGTCGGCAACGACCTTGCCGGAACCGCCGCACTCAGGACAAACCGTCTGGAACGTGCCCGCACCAAACAGGAAAGACAGGTCGACATCGATATGGCCGCGACCACCGCAGCTCGGACAGGTGTGGGCATGCTCTGACGAAACGGAGCCCGATCCGCCACAATGTCCGCAGGTGTCAAAGCGGGTGTAGCGAACGGTCTTGTGGGCACCGCCCTTAGCCTCCTTGGCGTCGAGCTTGATATCGACGACCACGTTGGCGCCACTCTCGGGGTTGTAGGCCGCCTGGCCGCGACGGGGCTGGCCCCAGGCGCCCCCGAAGGGGAAACCGCCGTCAAAGGGATTGCCGTAACCGGCGCTGCCGGCATAGCCACCGCCATAGGGCGAAGCCGTCGGTGCACCGGCAAAGGGATTACCCGACCGCATGGCGTCGTAACGCGCACGCTTCTGCTCGTCCGAGAGCACGGCGTAGGCCTCGGAAACCTCTTTAAACTTTTCCTCGGCATCCGGCTCTTTATTGACGTCCGGATGGAGCTTGCGGGCCTTTTGCTGGAAAGCCTTTTGAATATCACGCGAGGTGGCGTCCTTGGAGACGCCCAAAATCTCGTAGTAATCTTTTTCGTTCATCGTCGCCATGCGCGGCAACCTCCTGCTCACAGCAGCGTATATATTGCGGTAATTCTACCCGAGCGGCCTAGGCTAGACCCCAAAACAGCTCGAACAGAACATTTCCATCGAGCCAGCCCAGGTGGGTCGGCGCCAGGCGGGCACAGGAGCGGCCAGCGATGACATCGGCAGAGGAGATAGGCTCCGCATGAGTATCACCGTGCGCGGGCACCCAAGCGGCAAGCCCAAGCTCAAGAGCGCGGTCACAAACCGCTGTCAGCTCCTCAGCAGGGATGACACGAGCCGCGCGAACCAACAGATCGGACGCGACACCGCGCGTCATGCGACAAGCGAGCATCAGGTCCTCTGCTGCCGCCTCGCGATGCGTAAGGTACTCGGCCTCAAACGCCGTCGCGTCATCGTTGCGCTGGACCAGACGCACGCGATGAAAGTCACCACGGGGGGCCACGTCGGGATACAGCCCGGCCAAGCGATCGAAATCCTCGGCATCGAGCATACCCGCGGCAGAACGACCCAAACCCAAATAGCCCTGTCCGGTCCAATAGGCAATGTTGTGGGCGCATTCATGCCCATCGAGCGCGTAGCTCGCCACCTCATACGGATGGTAGCCCGCCGAACTCAGCCGCTCGCGCGCAACGTCCATGCATGCGGCTTGGAAATCCTCATCGGGCTCAAGCGACTCATCACGGCACGCCATGCGGTAAAGCGGCGTGCCCTCCTCGAGCGTGAGTGGATAGACCGACACATGGTGCGGGGCCGCCGCAAGCGCGCCATCGAGCGTGTACTGCCAGCTCGCCATAGTCTGTCCGGGAAGCCCACACATAAGGTCGCACGAAACATCGAGCCCAACATCCTTCACCGTCGCGATAGCCTCAAGCGCCCGTTCGGCATCATGGATACGGCCAATGACAGCCAACTCGGTATTGTCCAGCGTCTGCACGCCCAGAGAGATGCGCGTGACACCTGCCTCGTCAAGCGCGGTGGCGAGCCCAGCCGTCAGCGATTCTGGATTGGCTTCACAAGTAAACTCAACGGGCTTGCACCACATGGAGATACGACGGGCAAGTTTCACGAGGCGCTCCCCTGCCAGCGACGGCGTGCCGCCGCCTACGTAGACAGTGCGGATCTGCCTGAGTGCCCCAGCGTTGCCAAAGGCATCGAGCCGCGTATACAGGTGCTCAAAATAGGCATCGAGCGCAGCATCCAGGTCGCACGGGGCCACGCTTTGCGAGTCAAAGTCGCAATAGCGGCATTTTTGAGCGCAAAACGGCACGTGCACATACAGCGCGGTAACGGCCACCGTTAGGCCTCCAGCGGATGAGCGGGCACCGATTCGCCGGCGGCAAGGGCGGCCTCGCAGGCCACCACGTCGCGCTCGATATCATCGACCAGCGCCATAAACTCCTCGTACGTGGAGCAACGCACCACCCGAGCGCGCCAGGCGGCGGCATGGGGCATACCCTTTAAGTACCAGCTTGCATACGTACGGGCGCGCGACATAAGCGGCAGAAGCTTGTGCGTCAACGTCAGGTGCTCACGCAGGGCCTCCAGGCGCTCGACCGAGGAGCGAGAAGGAACCGGCGTGCCATCGAGTGCAAGGGCGCGTGCATCGCCGAACACCCAGGGATTGCCGTAGATACCGCGCGCAATAAACACCGCGCTGGCACCCGAACCGCTCAGATGCTCAGCAGCGTCCTCGGCCGAGAACACATCGCCCGAACCAATCACGGGAATCTCGACGGCTTCGGCAACCTCATCGACGACAGACCAATCGGCCTGGCCCGTATAGAGCTGCGTGGCACAACGACCGTGCACGGCAACCGCAGCGGCGCCCGCCCCTTCGAGCATCTGGGCAAACGTTGCGGCATTGCGGTCCTCGGCATAAAAACCCTTGCGGATCTTCACAGTCACGGGAACATGCGCCGCGCCCACCGCTGCCTCGACAATCTTCTCGGCCAGATCAGGCGTGCGCATAAGCGCCGAGCCCTCGCCCTTGGTAACGACCTTGCGAGCCGGACAGGCCATGTTGATATCAATCAATGACAGGCGATCGCCCACGCGTTCCTCGACGGCAGCGACGGCACTCGCAAACTGATCGGGCTTGGAACCAAAGAGCTGCACGCAAATCTGCTGTTCCTCGTCGGCCGGCAGCACCAGGCGCCACGTCTTGTTGCTGGCATAGGCAAGGCCTGCAACGCTCACCATCTCGCTGTAGGCAAAGTTGGCGCCGCGGCGGCGACACATGATGCGATAGGCGGGGTCGGTTACGCCCGCCCTGGGAGCCATAAGGAACGGCTGCT
>URZN01000254.1 GCA_900552345.1 uncultured Collinsella sp.
GCATACGTCAACAGCAGCCGCTGCATGGCCGCGCTCATTTCGTCCTCGTAATCCAAAAGCACCAGATCCACGTGGTCGCCCATGAGACACCACGCCGCAATCGTCACCCGGGCATCGCGGCAGCACTCACGCATCAGCTCCAGGAACTCCCAGCGATCCGCATCGTTCTCAAAGATCAGTTGCTTGCCTGTACCGCGGGCACGAACATGGTAAAAACCGGTGATCGTTTTCCAAACGCGCTGCATGACGCTCCCTTCGCCGGGATCTGCTTGCCATCCAATACAGCACGATTGAAGCGCGCCATCAAAACATTCACGCAAAACAACTACGCCACGCGGCCAAAGGCAGTATACAGGCGGCGAACGGCATCATAGCTACAGGTCAGACAACGCGACATAGTCAAAAGCTTGAACAGAACCGACCCCCTTCAGCGAACCGCACAGCCGCAAACAGCTTTGTTAAATCGTTTCAATAAAAAGTTCCGCGCTTCTCGCTACGAAAACTGAGCCGTTCACCGAATATTCCGTGCATTTCGCGGTATTATAGGGGCTGCATGTCATGTCCCTTTCGAAGGGTCGCCCGGCAATCGCCAGCCACGACCCCCAGACGGGACGCCAACACGATAGAGAGGAGAGGCATGCAGTACTCACAGGAAGTGGAGAACATGTGCCCCGTTGCCAAGGGTGCATACCACGGCCCCGCACCCATCCCCGAGGAGGGCAAGTGGGTCCAGGCTAAGGAGATTTCCGACATCTCCGGTCTTACGCACGGTGTGGGTTGGTGCGCACCTCAGCAGGGCGCCTGCAAGCTCACGCTGAACGTCAAGGACGGCATCATCGAGGAGGCCCTCGTTGAGACCATCGGCTGCTCGGGCATGACCCACTCTGCCGCCATGGCTTCCGAGATCCTTCCCGGTAAGACCATCCTCGAGGCCCTTAACACCGACCTCGTCTGCGACGCCATCAACGTTGCTATGCGCGAGATCTTCCTGCAGATCGTTTACGGCCGCAGCCAGACCGCGTTCTCCGAGGGCGGCCTGCCCGTGGGCGCCTCCCTCGACGACCTCGGCAAGGGCCTTCGTTCTCAGGTCGGCACCATGTTCGGCACCAAGGCCAAGGGCGCTCGTTACCTCGAGCTCGCCCAGGGCTACGTCACCCGCATGGCTCTCAACGACAAGAACGAGATCATCGCGTTCGAGTTCCTGAACCTCGGTAAGTTCACCGACGCCGTCAAGGCCGGCAAGACCCCCGAGGAGGCCATCGCTGGCGCTATGGGCCACTATGGTCAGTGGGAGAACGCTGCCAAGTACATCGACCCGCGCACCGACGAGGAGACTCACTCCGTCGCCAGCGTGTTCCCGGTTCACGAGTAGAAAGGGAGGGAAATAACTATGACTGTTACGTTCGAAGGTTACGAGCGCCGCGCTGACAAGATCAACAAGTGCCTCGCCGACAACGGCATCGCCTCCCTCGAGGAAGCTCTGCAGATCTGCACCGATAAGGGCTTCAACCCGCGTGAGATCGTCAACAACACCCAGTCCATCGCCTTCCAGAACGCTGAGTGGGCCTACACCCTCGGCTGCGCTCTCGCCGTCAAGCGCGAGGCCAAGACCGCTTCTGAGGCTGCTGCCATCATCGGCGAGGGCATCCAGGCCTTCACCGTTCCCGGCTCCGTCGCCGAGGACCGCAAGGTCGGTCTGGGCCACGGCAACCTGGGCGCTATGCTGCTCTCCGACGACACCGAGTGCTTCGCCTTCCTGGCTGGCCACGAGTCCTTCGCTGCCGCTGAGGGCGCTATCGGCCTGGCTCTGAACGCCAACAAGGCTCGCAAGAAGCCGCTGCGCGTTATCCTCAACGGTCTGGGCAAGGACGCTGCTCAGATCATCGCCCGCATCAACGGCTTCACCTACGTGAAGACCCAGTTCGACTACTTCACGGGCGAGCTCAAGGTCGTCGAGACCATCCCCTACTCCGATGGTCCCCGCGCCGCCGTCAACTGCTACGGCGCCGACGACGTCCGCGAGGGCGTTGCCATCATGTGGCACGAGAACGTCGACATCTCGATCACCGGCAACTCCACCAACCCGACGCGCTTCCAGCACCCCGTCGCTGGCACCTACAAGAAGGAGCGCCTCGAGGCTGGCAAGAAGTACTTCTCCGTCGCTTCTGGTGGCGGCACTGGCCGTACCCTGCACCCGGACAACATGGGCGCCGGCCCTGCCTCTTACGGCATGACCGACACCATGGGCCGTATGCACTCCGACGCCCAGTTCGCCGGTTCTTCCTCCGTGCCTGCGCACGTCGACATGATGGGTCTCATCGGCATGGGCAACAACCCCATGGTCGGTGCCACCGTCGCCTGCGCTGTCGCCGTCGAGGAGGCCCTCAAGGCCTAATCGCGCCCGCGCGATGCTCATATAGTTGAGCTTTGGAGCCGCTACCTTTCGAGGTGGCGGCTCTTTTTTATTCACGCTGCCATAAAGTAGTCCATCACCGGTATATCAGTTGCGGTGATATACGGACTGAATAACGCCTTCACATGCCAAAACAGTCCCTATTTCACCGCAACTTATTGAGGGGATGGGGGCAGAGCGATCGGACACTCTTGACGCCCACCTGCCATATTTGCCCTTTACCGAAACGTGAGTCCTTTGCAAGACATTTGCCGATCACCCGTGCGACAATGCGCCGGACGAGAAAGGAATCCGATGGAATCGACTGATGTACTGGTAATTGGATCTGGCATTGCGGGCCTTTGCGCCGCCATAGAAGCAGCACGCGCGGGCGCAACCGTTGCCATCGCAAGCGCCGGCAAGACCATGAGCGGATCGAGCTTCTTCCCGGGAACCTGGGGTCTCGGCCTTATTGGCCCCGTCGACGAGGGCGACGAGCAGGACCTCATCGACACCATCCAGGCCGTCGGCGGCGGCGCTGCCGACCCTACGCTCGTCCATACGTTTGTCCACGGTATTCCTCAGGCCATCCAATGGCTCGAGCAGGATCTAGGTGTTGAGCTCCAGCGTCCGCAAAGTGCCGAAAGCGCCCAGCAGAAGCAGTTTATCCCCTGCTTTGACCATAAGACGCGTATGTGGCGCGGCCTCACCCGCAAGCCCCTTGAGGACTGTCTCTTATACACATCTGACGCTGCCGACGATCTTACGCGTGTAG
>URZN01000255.1 GCA_900552345.1 uncultured Collinsella sp.
GTCGGCAGCGTCAGATGTGTATAAGAGACAGCACAAGCAAAATGCAATCGGGTGCCGGCGTGATGGAGGCGGCACGGCGCAAGCCTTCAATAAGCTCCGCCGGCGCACCCTCGCCTTGAACCTTGGCACCCACGCAAACGAGCTCGACAAGTGGGTTGCGACGGCGCAGCGTACGCTTGACGTCGTCGATTACGGCGCCCGAAAGCGAGGTGACGACCGCCACGCGCGAGCAAAACACCGGGATGCGACGTTTGCGCGCCTCGTCCATCAGGCCCTCGCGGCGTAGCTTTTCGGCCAACTGAGCCACCTGCTGACGCAGCAAGCCCTCCCCCGCCAGCGAGAACGAGCGGGCGACGAAGCTCATGCGACCCGTAGGCTTGTAGAGATTGAAGCTGCCCTTGAAGCTTACCTGCATGCCGTCGCGCAGATCGAAGGTGCGCTTAAGGTAGGCGCCCTTCCAGATGATGCAGTCGACGGCCGCCGAGTCGTCCTTGATTTGGAAGTAGCAGTGGCCGCTTCGGGCATTGGGACCACGAAAACCCGTGACCTCGCCCAAAACGCTCAGCTGCGGAATGGCATCGAGCGCGCCGGCGGCGATCTCCACCGCTTGGCTCACACTGAGCTCTTTGCGCTCCCGCTCGTCTGATCCGTCGAACTCGGCGGAAACGGTATTGCCGGTTAGATTCCAGCCTGCCACGCAGCCCCCTTTCGTCATCGTGCACAAGGGCTCCGGCCCTGCGCAAATTCAAGTCCAACACATAGTACAGCGCCGCGGGGACACAAATCCCCACGGCGCCTGTCAAGCCTATTTGTTATCGGTTGGAGTTTCTGTTGTAGCGGGCCATCAGGTAGAGCAGTTGAATGATCGAGGTGAGCGCCGCGGCCACATAGGTGAGCGCGGCTGCCGTCAGCACCTTCTTGGCACCGTTAACCTGCTTGGAACTCATGCCCGATTGCTCGATATACGCCACGGCGCGCCGACTGGCATCAATCTCGACCGGCAGCGTAACCAGCTGGAACAGCACGCTAAACGAGAAGAAGACCAGCGCGAGGGTCGTGAGCCCCGCGATGTTCATGAACAGGCCCATGAGCAGCACGATCGTCCAGGTGTTCTGGGTAAAGTTGACGACGGGGACTAAAGCGGTACGTACCTTCATCATGGCATAACCACTTTGACGCTGGGCGGCATGGCCCGCCTCGTGGCAGGCGACGGCAACACTTGCGACCGACCCGCCCGAACGGTTGGCATCCGACAGATACAGGTTGTTGTCCTGCGGGTTGTAATGATCGGTGAGCTCGCCGGCAACGCCCTTGATGCCCACGGCGCTACAACCGTTGGCGTCGAGCATGCGGCGAGCGACCGTGGCACCCGTATCGCCGTCCGAGCGAACCTTAGACCACGTCTTGTACGTCGAGTTGATATAGCTCTGCGCGGCAAGGCCAAGCACCGTGCAGACAAGAACAACCAGCAGGTACAGCGGGTCAATGCCAAAGCCGTATCCATAGTAATAAGGCATGCGAATTCCTCCGAATCGAGTTACACGTTGGAGGCATTCTACCCATTCGACTGACCAGCAAATCAACATCGATGTTTTGGCAATGTCAGCGAAAACGGCCGAGAGCGAGCAAGGTGACGTGAAAGAGAAGCGACGCGTACTTTGGTACGCGAGCGACGATTGAACGTCAGATTGCCGCTCTCGGCCGTTTGCAGCGTCGAGCTGTTACGCGGTTTGGTAAAACCGCGTAACTATATACCTATAGCAATTCAATTTTGCCATCTTTGACCGTCAACCCCATATTGCCCGAGAGCAAATCGTCCAGGCGCGAGCCCACGAGCTCAAAGCGCCAGCCTTCGCGCAGGGGACTTTGCTCAGGATGCTCAATGTAGTCGGCCAGGTCATCGCGCGAGGCAATGACCGAGGTCGCCACGCCCGAACGCTCGGCAACCAGGCGAATGAGCGCATACATCAGGTCCGTCACGCTCTCCAACTCCGGCGAAATCTGACGGTGCCCGCGCACCATGAGCGGCAGGCGATCGTGCGGGCAGCTCGCACCGCGCTTAATGGCCATGAGCGCGCCGTCCACGTCGCGCTCCCCCAGCTGATCGGTACCGCGAATACTGCGGAACTCCTCAACACGCACGGGATTACGTTTAACAAGGGCCAGCAGCGTATCGTCGGACATAACCCACTTACGAGGGATGTTGCGCCGCTCAGCGCGGTCCTCGCGCCAGGCGGCAAGCTCGCGCGCGATGCCCAGTTGATGGCGGCTACACGAGTTGATGCGCTTGACCTTGCGGAATGCCTCATGGCGGTCGGCGCGGTAGTGTGACTCGTCGGCCAGAGGACGCAACTCATCAAGCACCCAGTCCACGCGGCCCAGCTCACGCAGGCGGCTCATCATCTCGGTATAAGCGACGATCAGGTACTTGACGTCATCGATCGCGTACTCAATCTGCTTATCGGTCAGCGGGCGGCGCGACCAATCGGTCAGCGACTCGGTCTTAGGCAACGAAACGCCGCAAAACGTCTGCACGAGCGCGCCGTAGGAAATCTGCTGACGCTCGCCCAAAAAGGCGGCGGCCACCTGCGTGTCAAAAATGGGACGCGGCAACACGCCCACGGTATGGAGCATAACCTCCATATCCTGCGAGCAGGCGTGAAACACCTTGGTCACGCTCTCATCGCCCATAAGCTCGGCGAGCGGCGATAGGTCGTCGATCACCAAAGGATCGACCGCGACGCTCTCGGCAGGGGTGGCAATCTGGACCAAGCACAGGCGCGGATGGAACGTGCGCTCGCGCAAAAACTCGGTATCGACGGCAATCGCGTCGGACTCGCGAGCGCGCTGGCAAAAGTCGAGTAGAGCCTGATGTGTGGAAATGTACATATCAACCCATCGAATAAGGTTAGGCCCGAAAAACACGGGTAGGATATCGGCATTGCCTTACAACTATACTCGGTTAGTCACAGAACGGGAACGTAAGTATGCGCTGCCTTATCATCCACAACCCGGCATCGGGCCCCAGCTCAGATGAAATCTACGCGTTCACGCACGCCCTCGCGCAGGGCGGCGACGAGGTCGTGATGCGTTTTATCGGCGACGGCATGGAGCCCGAGGAC
>URZN01000256.1 GCA_900552345.1 uncultured Collinsella sp.
CAAGAAATGCAATAAGAAAACCGCAGGTAGAACGCCTGCGGTTTTCTCTATTTTCGGTATGTGGTTGGGCCATACGGATAAAACGTAGTAGATGGGCCGGTTTCGTGGCGAGTGGCGCCCTTCGGCTCCCCAAAATGTCTACTCCACGACCTTATCCGGCTGGATGAGCTCCTCATAGTAGCTAATGTGCTCTCGGGCGTCCTCAATTTCGGGCAGCAGGAAGTTGTAGATAACCTCGATGATCATCGTGGCGCTCATCTTGGAGAACGCGAAGTCGCCCGTTGTCAGCAGCGCCTCGTGATTGACGGTATTAAAGGTGTAGTCGGCTAGGCGCGCAAGTGGAGACTTGCTGTCGCTGCTGATGACGACCACGGTGGCACCGCAGTCGCGAGCTGCTTTTGCCATGCGATTCAAACGGCGCGACTTGCCGGAGTTCGAGATCAGCACGATAACGTCGCCGGGGCGCAACGTGAGCGCGAAACCAATCGAGGTCTCGCTGATGGTGCTCGCCATGCAGCGCAGGCCCAGCTGTGAAAACTTAAACGTCGCATCGAGCGCGACCGCGTTCGTATTGCCCACGGCGGCGAACTCAATAACGCCGGCATTCTTAAGTGCGTGCACAACTGCGGCCAACGTGTCGTGATCAATGCCGTCGATGGTCGCATTAAGCTCGCTCACCTTGGCGGCGAGGATATTTTTAAGGCTCTGCTCCATGTTGTCGAGCGAGACCTCGTCGGTCAGGCCCTCGTTGCGCTGACTCTCCAAGTCGCGCGCCAACGAAAACTGAAAACTGCGGAAGCTGCCAAAGCCCAGCTTGCGGCAAAAGCGCGAAACCGTCGCCTCGGACGTGGCAGCGGCTCGTGAGAGCTGGGCGGCCGTAAGGCGCGGCGCCTCGGACTGGTGCTCTAGGATATAGTCGACAATGCGCTGCTCGGACTCGCTGTACCCTTTGTGCGTGCTAATAAGGGAGAGCGCGCTCTTGCTGCTATCGGTCATGGATGGCTCCTGGTTGGCATAAAAATCGGACTCGTTTTTAATGCCGTAGTATACGGGTATTTCAATTACAAGATACACCTTGCCGTTTCAAGTGTTGATGGTAAACTTTCACTTACCGTTTACGGTTATGAAAGAACCTTTCACCGGAGAATTGCGTCTTGTTTCTTCTCACGCGGACGGTAGGTTGGTATCTTTCAAGTGTGGAAAAACGCGCATTGAAGCGCGTATAGGGGAGCGCCCGCGGGCGCTGTACTCAAGAAGGAGGGACACATGGCTAAGTTTGACATCATCGCCGCGACCGGTTGCCCGACCGGCATTGCGCACACCTTCATGGCGAAGGAGGCGCTGGAGAAGGCAGCTGCCGAGCGAGGTCTGACCATTAAGGTCGAGACTCATGGCCAGGTCGGTGTCGAGAACGAGCTCACGAAGGGTGAGATCGCCGGTGCCAAGGCCGTCGTCGTCGCAGCCGATAAGGATGTCCAGGCTGAGCGTTTCGCCGGTAAGCCCATGGTTTCCGTCGGGGTTTCGAAGGCCCTGTCTGTCGAGGCCGCCGGAAAGCTGATCGACCGCGCGCTCGCCGCCAAGGGCGACGACACGGTTGCCGCTGCCGCCGATGTCGAGGACGAGGTCGAGGAGAAGGAGTCCATCGGTCACGTCATCTACAAGCACCTCATGAATGGCGTCAGCCACATGCTGGTCTTCGTCGTCGCCGGTGGTGTTCTGACCGCCGTCTCGTTCCTGTGGGGCATCACGTCCTTCGATTCGACGGCTGCCGACTACAACACCTTTGCCGCGATGCTCAAGATTATCGGCGGCATCGCCATGAACCTCATGGTTCCGGTGCTCTCCGCCTACATCGCCGAGTCCATCGGCAAGCGTCCGGCGCTCGTTCCCGGTTTCGTCGCCGGTATGATCGCCATCCAGGGTCTGCCTGTTAACGCCGATACCGGTATGATCGACGCCGGTGGCGCAGGTGTGGGCTTTGGCTTCCTGGGCGGCATCGTCGGCGGCTTCCTTGCTGGCTATGTCATCCTGCTGCTCGAGAAGGTCTTTGCCGGTCTGCCCAAGAACCTGGACGGCCTCAAAGCTATCTTCCTGTACCCGCTGTTCTCGACCGCCATCGTCGGTCTGGTCATGCTCGGCATCTCCGGCCCCATGGCTGCCATCAACACCGCCATGATGGACTTCCTCAAGGGCCTGTCCGCCTCTGGCGCCGTTGTCCTGGGTCTTGCCATCGGCTGCATGTGCGCCTTTGACATGGGCGGCCCGGTCAACAAGGCTGCTTACGTCACCGGTACCGCTATGCTCACCGAGGCCCTGGCCGCCGGTGTCGGCACCGACACCTACAACTTCGGCACCAACTTCATGGCTGCCGTCTCCGCCGCTTGCATCGTTCCGCCGCTGATCACCACCTTCGCCGTCGTTGTCGGCAAGAAGTACTTCAGCCAGGAGGATCACGATGCCGGTGTCGTCAACCTCATCCTTGGTTGCACCCACATCACCGAGGGCGCCATTCCGTTCATGACCAAGAACATCTGGCCCGTCATGCCCATCATGATGCTCGGTTCCTCCATCGCTTCGATTCTGACCATTATGTTCAACGTTCACGATCCGGCACCCCACGGTGGCTTCCTGGTCCTGCCCGTTGTCGAGAACGGTCCGCTGTGGGTCCTCGCGATCCTCATCGGCGCCGTGGTCGGTGGCATCCTGTTCGTGGCCTTCAAGAAGTACGACTTCGAGAAGAACCAGAAGCCCGCTCCTGCAGCCAAGCCGGCTGAGGCCCCTAAGGCCGCTGCTGTCGAGGCCCCCAAGGCCGAGGCTTCCGACTTCGTGAAGGTCGAGAACGTCTTTGTCGCCGAGGACTTCGCTTCTCGTGACGAGGCCCTGAGCTTTGTCTCCAACCAGGCCGTCAAGGCCGGTATCGCTGGCGATGCCGACGCCGTGATGAACGCCTTCCTGGCCCGCGAGGCCGAGGGCACCACGGGCATGATGGAGGGCTTCGCCATCCCGCATGCCAAGTCCGACGCCATTACCGAGGCTGCCGTCATCGTCGTCAAGGACGAGTCCGGCGTGACCGGTTGGGACACCATGGACGGCGCTCCCGTCAACGTGGCTATCGCCCTGC
>URZN01000257.1 GCA_900552345.1 uncultured Collinsella sp.
GGGCTCGGAGATGTGTATAAGAGACAGCCATACGCTGCCGACACCTGCCCGTAGGCGCGAACATCCTCGGCGACCAGACCCACAAGCTCCTGCGCTAACTCATCCGCTTGGGCAAATGCACGCGTCAGATCGTCTGCACGATCGGCAAGAGCAGGATTGGTCGCCCCATAGCGAGCGACCATCCCACAAAGCGAGGCGCCCAGCGCTCCCACAAACGCACTGGCGCTGCCGCCGCCGGGAACAGGCTCGCGTGCAGCCAACGCCTCGGCAAACCCTCGGCAGGTTTTGTCCATCATCTCTTGGCTCATCGGAACACCTCTATCTGGCGTGCCGGCAGTCGAGGCCATAACACGCCAAAATAAAAATGGGGCAACGATGCCAGGAGGCAGTTGTCCCATTCATCGGATTTTTCGAAGCCCAGTCTAACCCATAAGAAAGCGGCTGTCAGGAGCCTCGGCTATCGCCGTTTTCGATTGCCGGCAATAGAAAATTCCACCTAAAGTGGCACCGTCGCGCAGTCGGCAAGCGATCCACCCAAGAGGCGGGAGCGTTGCAACCGCCCAAAATGCTGTCGCTGACGCAATTTTGTTGCAAAAACACTTGCAACATTTTACAAATTCCTGTGTTTTTACTGTGTGGTTATAACTTATCGGCAATCTAATTTTTAACACGCTCGGAAAAAAATTTACAGAATCTAAACTATATATGTTGGCTAAAACCGGAATAAAAGGAGTGTCAGCATGAAGTCGTTAACCAGAACGGCATATCGTGCGATCGCTGCGTTTGTTACCGCTGCGTTTGTCTTGATAGGCCTCGCGTCGCCTGCTTTTGCAGACGGCGCTACCAGCACGATCACCAATGCCCGCACCGGTGCAAGCTACAACGATCTTGCCACCGCCACCGCCGAGGCGGAAAGCGGCGACACCATCAAGCTCGGCGAGGGCAACTACACCCTCTACGGCGTGAGCTCCGTGGGCCACACCAAGGACAAGGACCTCACCTTTGTGGGCCAGGGAAACGATAAAACCGCATGGAACATCGGCGCACTCGTGCCCGATCCCGCCAACTTTGGCACCGAGTACAACGGCGACTATTCCTTCGATGGCGCCGGCACTGTAACGTTCGAGAAGATGACGCTGCGTTCCGGCAACGCAGACTACCTTGGCTTCATCCGCGCCAATAAGACTGTCGTTGACCATTGTGTCATTAACGGCAAGACGTTCTACTGGGGCTACACCTCCGCTGAGTTCAACAGCACTACGTTCAACGCCCCTGATGGAGACTATTCCCTGTGGACCTACAGCTCGCCGGTCATGACGTTTGACACCTGCACCTTTAACGCAACCGGTAAGGTCATCAACGTCTACAGAGAAGCCAGCACGCAGGACATCACCGTTAACGTGAATAATTGCACGTTCAACTCGAATGGCGACAAAGACAAGCAGGCGTTGAATATCAACGACTCTCTTATGGGGGACCACAAGTTCATCCTCAACATTACTGGCAATAATACCGTCACGGCTGCGCGCGACAGGACCACCTGCTCGCAGCTCTTTGGCTTTGGTGGCAAGTCGGGCAACAACACCGGCCGTACCGATGTCAAGATTGACGGCACTCTCGTGTGGTCCAAAAAAGGCGAGACGTTCAAAGGCGAGAAGAAAACCCACAGCTACACCGACGGCGAGCATGACAACGCCTACGATGTCGCCTACACCGAGTGGGCCTCTGACAATGCCGGTACTTGGACTCGCACGGGGACCCCTAAGTGCAAGTACTGCGGCTTCGTCAAGCCTGATTTCGTGGAGAAGGCCTACGATCTCTCCTACGACCTGAACGGCTCCGAGGATGAGCAGGCTGCCGAATTCGCACCCGTTAAGTGCGTCACCGAAGCCGAGGTTACGGCCGAGCAGCCGGTGCGCAAGGGCTACTCCTTCGTGGGCTGGAACACCGCAAAGAATGGCTCCGGCACAAGCTATGCCGCGGGCGTTACGGTTGAGCTTTCCGCTCCTGTGACGCTGTTCGCCCAGTGGAAGAAGGACGAGCCCGCGCCCAAGCCTTCCGACAACAAGCCTGCCGGCAAGCCTGCAAATAAGACCAAGGCAAACGAGCAGGCTCTGCCCAAAACGGGTGACGGCACTTCCAGCGTCATCGCTGCAATGGGTGTTATGGCGATTGTCTGCTTTGCCGCCAGCGCTGTCGCGTCTAAGGTTCGCAAGTAATTTCAACTTCGAAACACGCCGCAGCAACTTGTTGCAACGCAAAGGGGTCCGCACCGCAAAAGGTTCGGACCCCTTTTTGCACAAAAAGCTGTGGCGAGGCACCCACGATGACTAACCGGCTGCGTCCGTCGTCAAGATTCGCAGCCCCGGCCACGCTCCGCCCCACCGCACCAAACACGGGGCACATGGCCCACCCTTACGAGTCACTTGCGCGTACAGTAAAGGCGGGTAATCCATAGGCGGTAACAGATCAGGAGCTCTGGCTATCGGTGTTTCCGATTGCCGGCTATAGGCACGGGCGCCTAGCCCACCTGAAACGTCGGCAGCAGCGTGTCGATAATCTTCGACCCCATGTCGCGGTTTGCGGTCGAGTACTCCAGATGCGCCGTGGCAATCGTTGAATCCGTGACGATCGTCTTTTCGTAAATGATCGTATCGCCCTCGCGCCACGAGACCACGTACCAGTTGTCGCCCTCTGCGGTATAGAGGTCGGCCTTGCCCGAGGTGTCCGCGTCGACGAACATCTCGTGTGCAGTTTCGTCGTTAATGTTGACGTAGCCAAACAGGTTGATCACAAACCCCGTCTCCGGATCCTCATACCTGGCGCCACTGCCGCTGGGAGCATCTTCCATCTCAAAGCGATTGGGAATCGACATGCTATAAGGGTGCATGTCGTTCGTGTACGTATACACGTCGGTTAGGTAATCGTCCGAATCGCCCGAGCCGTAGTATGCCGACTCGTCCTCGGGAACGGCCTCGTCATCCGACGACGAAGACTCCTTGGACTTGGACTTGTCATCCTTCTTCTTGGCAGAAGAATCTTTCTCGTCCGAAGATCCGGTATCGATCACCGAAATCTGCGTGCCGGAGCCTGTCTCTTATACACATCTGACGCTGCC
>URZN01000258.1 GCA_900552345.1 uncultured Collinsella sp.
CTACACGCGTAAGATCGTCGGCAGCGTCAGATGTGTATAAGAGACAGTCCTAGTTCTTAGATTATCAGGCGACCAGGATCTTACTCCTCAGAACCGTCCTCCCCAGCAGCCTTGTGCTGCTGATCGAGTTTATGCTTACCACTCACAATGGACGTGGCACCAAGCGTCGCCAAGCTCGCGCTGGCAAGACTCGCCATCACGATGAGGTCGCCCGTCTTGGGCATATTGCCACCCGGGGCCTTGGTCGTCGTGGTGGTCGAGGTGACGTTCTTGTGGTCAACCTTCTGAGCATCGGCATCGGACTGTCTCGCGCCCGCATCGGCGGCATCGGAACCGGAACCCTGGTCAGACGCCCCCTCATCAGAAGAAGAGCCTCCGTTAATGCCAGCCGTCAAAGACGATCCAAGCATGGAGCCAAGCTGCTCGCTGGCAGACGGCTTATTTTCAATCGAGGAATCGCCAGCATCGGAACCCTCACTCGAACCGCCCTCGGAAGCATCAGAGCCAGAACCATTAGAGGACCCAGCATCGGCAGAGGAATCACCAATGCCGTTAGAAGCGCCCGTATCGGTAGAGCCAGAAGTCGAACCGCCCTCAGCGCCGCCGGAGCCAGAAGTCGACGAATCGCCAGAAGCGCCACCAGCCGCGGTGCCACCAGACGTAGCCCCACCGTTACCGGCATCATTGCTGCCCGTATCAGTTGAGGGCGCATCCGCACCGCCACTATCGCCCGCATCGCCATCGGTACCAGGTGTCGGTGCGGCGGGAGCAGCGGGCACCATGCTCGGACCGGGCGCCGGCGTGGGCGCGGGCTCAGGCTCCGCGGGCGCTGCCGCGGCAGCCTCGTCCTCGGCGATATAGACCAGGCAATCCTTGAGCTCATTGCGGTAGCGGTTCTTCCAGCCCTCGTGGTACTGGGGCTGGCTTGCATACTTGGTCGCCACGTTATTGACCACGCTGTTGGAAAGCGCCGTCACAAACTCACGGTCGGTCATATCGTTGGAAAGATTCGCCCAACGGAAAAAGTCTTGGCAGCCACCCGTGCCGCACATATTGGTAATGCTCCAAACCATGCCCTTGACGCAATCGGCGCGACCGGAAATATCAATGCCCAGAGCGTTCTTAAGCCACGACTCGGTCACCGCATAGTAGGAGTTGTACGCATAGGCATCCTGCAGCGCCGAGAACTCAGCCGGATCGGTGTTGTAAGCACCCAGGAAGGCATCCTGCGCGACGCGGCCCAGCTCGGTGAGCTGCCCGTTCGCATACATGGGGTTGCTTCCGTTGGAAATCTCGCCACCGCGGTCAATCGCAGCCTTAAGCATGCCGTACTTAGCAGAGTCGTAGTTATAGACCTGCTTCATAAACGGAATAAGCGACCAACGGCGATCGAACTGGTAATAGCCCAGCGCGTTGTATCCGTCGCCATATGAAAAACCCTGGTCGTAATTGCCGTGGCTCTCGTACTTGGTAAAGTACTTCATCTCATCGGTCACATTGACAAACGAAACACCCTGAACCGACCTCAGCACGCCCGAGAAAGACTGCTGGGTGTAGAGGCCCTTATCGATATCGGTGGCATCCGAGGCAACGCCCGGCGTGGGCTCCTCGGCTATAGCGGTTGCGGGCGCGGCAACGGCGCCAAACGAAAGCGCCAACGTCAGGCCCGCAACTATCGCGGAATGCTTGGGTTGCATACATCCTCCCTGCATTGGTGTGGTTAAAGTGCAGTTTGCAAAGATGGATTCAGTATTACAGCTCCCCGTTTGTTGCACAACAACCCATCGGTAAACGGCAACAACCCTCCGCGAAATCTTAAGGAATTAAACAAACTGGTCGTCGGGCGCCAGCAGAAGCTCGCCGTAACGCTCCATCAGGCCGTCCCTCAACTGACAGAAAGCGGGGATATAGACGTTCAAGATGCGCTGAATCAAATCTTGAGCGAGCTTGTTGTCATAGATATGGACATTCGTGTTGCGGTCTCTGAGCATATCTAGCCAGGCCGCCTCATCAATAAAGTCGTAGAACCGGTAGGACTCCTTCAAGATGGCACGAGGAGACCCCGACGCGGCAAGCGTGGCGCCCTCATACTCAAGCAGACGCTTAAGGAGCGTAATTGAGATACCGAAAACCTGCTCATAGATATACGCACATCCGGAGACAACATAGTCGTTGTCGAAATCTTGGAATCGAGCTGTCTCTAGCAGTGCCAGACGCGAATCAAAGGCTTCGTACGACTTCACGAAAGCCAGCCCCTAAAGCTTAATATCGAAGTTGATCTCGGGGACGGCGGCTAGGTCGGCCAGCGTCACGCCGTCGACGTACTTTTCGATGACGTCGTCTAGACCGCGCCAGAACTTGACGGTGGAGCACAGGTCGCTGCGGGTGCAGCTGTTGTCGATGCCATCGCACGCCACCGGGGCCGTGCTGCCCTCGACGGCACGCAGGATATCGCCGGCGCGCACCTCGGCCGGGTCCTTGGCCATCATGTAGCCGCCGCCCTTGCCGCGCACGCTCTTAAGCAGGCCCGCCTTCATAAGCGGACGGACCAACTGCTCCAGATACTTTTGCGAGATGTGCTCGCGGTCGGCGACCTCGCGCAGGGCGATTTTGCCCTCGACGTCACCAAGCGCTGCGATATAGATCATCAGACGGAGGGCATAGCGGCCCTTAGAAGAAATGAGCATACCTACC
This sequence comes from uncultured Collinsella sp., assembly GCA_900552345.1. Taxonomy (GTDB): domain Bacteria; phylum Actinomycetota; class Coriobacteriia; order Coriobacteriales; family Coriobacteriaceae; genus Collinsella. Next base: position 2,695 of record URZN01000258.1, read on the forward strand.
CTCCCGTTGTTCCTGGGACAAAACCCAGGCTTGTTTGTCCCAAATCTTATGCACGCGGGGCAAACAAGCCTGATTATTATGTCCCACATCTAAAAAGTCGAGTGGATTAGTCGGGTTTTCCCTTGACTAACGCCGAACCCATAGTAACTTTATTCCGAGAAGATTCCTAGGGTTTAGTACACCTATGAGTACACCATATACAGAGAGGGACAGCATGAGCGCAAATCCGCTGCTTTCCATCGAAGGTCTGACCGCCTCCGTGGACGAAAAGACCATCCTCCACAACGTCAACCTCAACGTCGCCGCCGGCGAGACCCACGTGCTGATGGGACCCAACGGCGCCGGCAAGTCCACCCTCGGCCACCTGGTCATGGGCGACCCCGTCTACACCGTGCAGGACGGCCGCATCGTCTTTGAC
>URZN01000259.1 GCA_900552345.1 uncultured Collinsella sp.
AGCGTCAGATGTGTATAAGAGACAGCACCCGCACCACGTTGAACACGTAGTCGGGGTTTTTCATGCGCCCCTCGATCTTGAGCGACGCCACCCCGGCCCCAACAAGCTCGGGCAGGTGCGCAATGCCCAGATAGTCGCGCGGGCACAGCAGACGATCGCCCTCCACGGAAACGACGCTCTCCCCCGCCTCGTCCACCAGGTCGTACGCCAGGCGGCACGGCTGCGTACAGTCGCCGCGCATCGCCGACCGTCCACGCCGCAGGGCCGAAAACTCGCAGGCGCCCGAATATCCAATGCAAATCGCGCCGTGGCAGAACACCTCGATAGGCACGCCGGTAGCACACAGGGCGGAAATCTCGTCGACCGCCAGCTCGCGGGCGGTCGTCACACGCTCGACCCCGAGCTCGTCGGCAGCCAGCCGCACGGCGCCTTCGCTATGGACGCCCGCCTGCGTGGACAGGTGAATCTCGACCCCGGGGATCACCGCGCGCAACGCGCAGGCCAGACCGGCATCCGCCACGATCAAGGCGTCGGCACCCAACTCATGCGCGTGTGCCCCCAGCGCCACCGCGTCGGCCAACTCGTCATCGAACACAAACACGTTGAGCGTCACGTATACACGCACGCCGTGCGCATGCGCCACGGCGCAGCCGTGCAAAAACTCGTCGTCGGTAAAGCCGTGCGCACTCACGCGGGCGTTAAACCCGCCCAGGCCAGCATAGATGGCATCGGCGCCCGCTGCAATCGCCGCGAGCATCTGATCGAGTCCGCCGGCAGGCGCCAGCAGCTCGGGCAGCGCCGTCTCGGCAGCCCCCGGCTCGTTATCGCATTGTCCACTCGGCCCCATCGTCCGAATCGCCATCGGCAAACTCCTTACCAACAAGGTATGCATTCACTCTGAAAAATGCCGTCATCCAGCATACACGAGGCCTCGCGCGCCTCGTTTGGTTTATCGTGTAATAACTTATGTCCATCCTGCCCCAGCGGCGCACCCGTCGCCCGGCACGACATACCTGGAGGTCAATATATGGGTCCTCGCCAACGACAGGGACGCAGTCGTTCCAAGACGCACGCCCTGCCCATGATCCTGCTCTCGTTCTTGGGCTTTTTGCTCATCGCGGGCGTAGCGTTTGGCATCGGCATGATCGGCAACGTCAACCGTTGGCTGTCCGATCTGCCCGACTATACCGACGCCAACGCCTATCTGGTGAGTGAACCCACCGAGATCGTCGATTGCAACGGCAACAAGATCGCGAGCTTCTACACGCAAAACCGCAAGTCCGTCACCAAGGACCAGGTCTCTCCGTACGTGCTGCAGGGCACCGTCGACGTCGAGGACGAGCGCTTCTACGAGCACGGCGGTATCGACCTGTGGGGTATCGCGCGTGCCGCCGTGGCAACCGTCTCCGGTGGCCACGAGGGTGCATCGACCATCACCCAGCAGCTGGTACGCAACACCATCCTGCAGGAGGAGCAGTTCGATTCGACCATCGAGCGTAAGGTGCGCGAGGCCTATATCGCCATCAAGATGGAGGAGATGTACTCCAAGGACGAGATCCTCATGATGTACCTCAACACCATCTATTACGGCCACGGTGCCTACGGCATCGAGGCCGCAGCCGAGACGTATCTGTCCAAGAGCGCCGCCGACCTCACCCTGAGCGAGGCCGCGCTGCTCATCGGCCTTCCCAACTCGCCTTCGCAGTACGACCCCACGGTCAATCCCGATCTGGCACTGTCTCGCCGCAACAAGGTTCTCGACAACATGCTGCGCCTGGGCCACATCACCCAGGAGGAGCACGACGCCGCGCAGGCCGAGCCCATCACGCTCAACGTAACCGAGATTTCGGGCAGCGGCGTCGACGTGTATTCGCAGCCTTACTTTGTCGCCTATGTTAAGCAGCTGCTGGAGCAGGAGTTCTCCACCGACGTGCTGTTTAAGGGCGGCCTAACTGTCAAGACCACCATCGACCCCACGATGCAGCAGACTGCCGAGGAGGCCGTGCGTGCCCAGCTCGACACGCTTTCGCTCGACGGCCTGGACATGGGCATGGTCGTCGTCGACCCCAAGACCGGCTACATCAAGTGCATGGTGGGCGGCTACGACTATAACGCCGACGAGAACCACGTGAACCACGCCACGGCCAAGCGTCCCGTGGGCTCCACGTTTAAGGCCTTTACGCTGGCCACTGCCATCCAAAACGGCATGAACCCCAACGTCACCCTCAACTGCAACTCGCCGCTCAAGGCTAAGGGCACCACGACCGAGGTGCAGAACTACGCCAACCAAAGCTACGGCACCATCACGCTCAAGCAGGCGACGGCATACTCCTCCAACACCGGCTATATCCAGGTTGCAGAGGCCATCGGCAATAACAAGATCATGTCGCTCGTCAAGAAGCTCGGCATCGATCCCTCTAAGGACAATATCGAGGACGTTCCCGTCATGACGCTCGGCACCGGCTCCATCTCGCCGCTCGAGATGGCCGCGGCCTATGCCACGTTTGCCAACGGCGGTTACTATCGCCAGCCGATCGCCATCACCGAGATTGATTCGCGAACTGGCTCGGTACTGTACCAGCACACCGATAACCCCTCGCAGGTGCTCTCCACCGGCGAGGCCGCGGCAGTGACCGACGTCCTGACCGGCGTCATGCAGGGCAGCGGCACGGGTGCCGCCGGCGCTCTGAGTGTGAACCAGCCCTATGCCGGCAAGACAGGTACCACCGACAACACCACCAACCTGTGGTTCTGCGGCTATACCCCGCAGCTGGCATGCGCCCTGTGGACCGGCTACTCCGCAGGTGAGATTCCCATCCAAAAGTACGGCACGGACCTGCTGGGCGACAGCACTAACCTGCCCGTCTTTAAGAAGTTCATGAACACCGTCCTTGCCGGCACCGAGCGCGAGGAGTTCCCGACCGGAACGGCCCCCACGTATAAGAACAACAACGTCTGGAAGTTCTACGGCACCAGCAACACCAAGAAGGCGGAAAGCGACACCGAGGACAAAGACGAGGAAGAGACCACGACTACGACAACCACTGTCTCTTATACACATCTGACGCTGCCGACGATC
>URZN01000260.1 GCA_900552345.1 uncultured Collinsella sp.
CGAGATAGGCTCCGGTCTCGTGGGCTCGGAGATGTGTATAAGAGACAGACCGAGGTCGAATGCTGCTTGCCGTCGCGCTCATACTCAATGGCGATATCGTCCTTACCGGCGGCCTTGCCGATGGCATCGTAAACGTCCATCCAGGTAGAGCACGATACTCCGTCAACCGAAAAGATCGCGTCGCCGCCCTCGATACCCGCCTTGGCGGCAATAGACCCCTCGTCAACCTGACCGATCACGTTGGTATCCATCGGCACGGTGACACCCGCAATAGAGTAGATGCTCATAAGCAGCAAAAAGCCCGTCAGGATATTGACGAGAATGCCCGCGAGCAGCATAAAGGCGCGCTTGAGAAAACCCTGGCCCAGATAGGTATGCGAACGCTCTTGCGCAAGGAACTCGGCTTCGCCGCACGGCAGCTCCCACACATCGCCCTCGGTAGTCGCATGCTCTCGATCGAAACGGCGGCCGTCAAAGGTGGTGTAACCCACCGCGTCTCGCGGCAGCGTCTGATACTTGGTGGGATAGTAGCTCGGCGAGGGCTTCTCCCCTTTCTCATACCAAGGCGCGATAGAGCCCCAACCCAAGAGCAAGGCGCATGCCTCGAGCACAACCTCCTCGGATAGCTCGAGCTCGACAGCAAGGTCGGCCACGGTCACGCGACCATGACGATAGATAGCCGCGAGCACGCGATCGGCACACGAGACGTCGGTCGGATCCATACCGCAGATGGCAGCGTAGCCACCCAGCAGCAGCGGGGTCACGCCAAACTTGGTACCGATGCGACGCGACGTATGATGAATATCGAAGCGGCACGGTAGGCCCAAGAAAAACTCGGTGACGCGCACGCCGCACGCACGGGCCGCCAAAAAGTGGCCGCCCTCGTGCAAAAACACGAGGACGGAAAGCATCAGTAGGCCCCAAAAGACCGATGAGAGAACGCTCAGAACAGTATCCATAAAACGAAAAAGCAATCCTTATGGGTTAGGAACGGGTTGCGGCGAGCACCTGCGCAGCCTTTTCACGCGCCCACGCATCGATGTCGCGAAGCTGCTCAAACGAATCGACCGCCTGCATATCGTGGGCATCCATGCAGGATTCCACAATGCGATCGATATCGGTAAAGCTGCAGCCATCGTGCAGGAAGGCATCGACGGCGACCTCGTTGGCGGCATTGAGCACGCACGGCATGGTGCCACCCGTCTTGCCGGCACGTTCGGCCAGTGCCAGACAGCGGAAGGTATCCATGTCGGCAGTATCAAACGTGAGCTGTCCCAGCTCGCGGAAATCGATACGAGGCGCCGGGGTATCCCAACGCTCGGGATACGAGAACGCGAACTGGATGGGAATACGCATGTCGGAAGCACCGAGATGCGCCATCACGGAGCCGTCGGCGAACTCGACCATAGAGTGAATCTTGGACTGACGCTGCACGACCACGTTAATGAAATCGAGGTCGCAGTTAAACAGATGCATGGCCTCAATTCGCTCCAGGCCCTTGTTCATGAGAGTGGCGGAGTCGATGGTGATCTTGGCACCCATGGCCCACGTGGGATGTGCGAGGGCATCGGCACGCGTCACGCGATTGAGCTCATCGCGCGTGCGGCCAAAGAACGGACCGCCCGAGCAGGTGAGCCAAATACAATGAGCCTCGCGTGGGTTCTCCCCCAGATAGCACTGGTAGATGGCGGAGTGCTCAGAGTCGACTGGAATAAGCTGGCCCGGTTGCGCCAACGGCATAAGCAAGTCGCCACCGACGACGAGGGACTCCTTGTTGGCAAGGGCAAGGCGCTTATTCGAGGTCAAGGCCGCATGGCTCGCCTCGAGACCGGCGGCACCCACAATAGCGACGAGCACGCAGTCGACATCGTCGCGACGCGCGAGCTCGCAAACCGCCTGCGCGCCAACGCCGAGCTTCGTTCCCTCGGGCAACTCCTGCAGCACGGCGTCATCGCCATGAGCGACATCGGCCACGGCAACGGCCGGAACCGAAAACTCACGGGCAGCGGCAACGAGCTCGGAGGTGCTGGAGTTAACGGACAGTGCCGTCACCTGCAGTCGATCGGCATGCTGACGGCATACATCGAGTGCCTGCGTGCCGATAGAGCCCGTACAACCCAAAATTGCAACCCGCAGACGCCCGTCGGGGCCGCACGTCGTCTGAAAAGCCATTACAGCACGCCTCCGATCATCAAAAGCAACTGCGCGGTAATGCAGCCAAAGATAAGCGAGTCGCTACGGTCGAGCATGCCGCCATGGCCCGGAATCAGATTGCCGGAATCCTTGACGCCCACGCCGCGCTTGATGCGCGACTCGATGAGGTCGCCGATAACGCCCAAGATGGACACGACCACGCCGCACAGCAGTGCATAGGGCAAGCTCAGCTTATAGAAATGCGTTGCCCACAAAATGAGCCAGATGAGAATCGAGCCCAAGATGCCGCCGAAAAAGCCCTCCCAGCTCTTTTTGGGAGAAATCTTGGGAACCATCTTGTGCTTGCCGATACGGCTGCCCACGATGTAGGCAAACGAATCGGAGACCCAGAGAGACGCGCAAACGCCCACCGAAAGCAAGGCGCCGGCAAAACCGGGCACGGCATCGCGCAGCAGCACAATGGCCGACAGCATAAAACCGGTATAGATGGGACCCATGAGCGTCACAGCTACATCGGATATGCGAGTACGCGACGAACAGACATACCAAATGCCAACCGCAAGCATCAGGGCAAAAAGCAGGGCATTCAACAGCAGCGAGTCGCCCAGCGCCGAGAGCGGAAAGAGAACGGCGGCAGCGATACCCAAGCGCTCGTTGGCCACCTTGCCATCGAGCCTCGTCATGCGAAAAAACTCATAGCAGCACAGGCCGCTCATGACGGAGACGAAGATGGCAGTGGGAACGATGCCCAAAACCAGGCAGAGAATAAATACGACAGCGTAGACGATACCTGCGGCGGCGCGGGTAATAAAGCCGGCCAACCACGAAGTCGCAGCCGCGCCGCTCTTGGCGGCAGGCGCCTTGGGAGTAGACGCCTTGGCACGATCGGACACGATTAAGCCTCCTCGGTCTTGCTC
>URZN01000261.1 GCA_900552345.1 uncultured Collinsella sp.
TTACCGAGAAAATAATGACTGAGTTTTCGGATTTGAATCTATGCCCAATTAACAATCGTCAGGGAATTGTAATTGATGGTGAATGTTCAAAGGTTATTTGCAAAGACTAATTTGAAAATTCCAGTTTGCAGTACTCGTTCCGAGCAGGGTTTGGGGCAGGAAGGGCGCAAGAGACGGGAGGGCCGTGTACGCGTTCCTGCGCGAGGGCCGCGGGGAGGGGCTACCTGGGTACGGCGCCTGTCAACTCGGTCTACGTCTTTGATGACCGGGTCGTACTCAATATCAAATTCACGGATGATGCCAAAACGGTCACCCGTGAGAAAGTGTTGGGTTCGAGTGCTGTGGACAATGTTCCAACATGCTGGGATCGAACTCGCTAGCCGGAATCACGCGGTACCCGTGACGCAGCAGCAGGTCGACGAAAACACCGTTACCCGCGGTGAGCGTACCGCTAAAGGTGCCGTCGTAGATGTGACCCGCACCGCACGAGGGGCTGCGGTCCTGAAGGATGCACGCGACTATCTCTTCCGGTCCGCCCGCCTGCTCACACATATCGAGCGCACGTTGGGCACCCAGGCGAAACTCACGATCGACCGAGGCGCCCTCGCAGGTACGAACCTCGCCGTTCACAATCTCGGACGGCTTGCGCGGTGTGGGCAGACCGCCAAAGACCTCAGGGCACACCAACAGGACCTCGGCCCCTGTGCGTTCGCACGCTTCGACCAGCTCGCGATGGTAGTTATCGAGCCCGTTATACTTGCAGCTCTCGCCCATCAAGCAGGCGCTCACCACGATCTTCATACATATCCCTCCCACGCAAAACGCCCCATTTGAGATGGGCACTCAAATGGGGCGATTGACACTGCGCAACCAGTATTACTGCTGCTTTGGCATCAGCGGATTCTCGCGCGTGAGGAGATTCATAAACTCCTCGCCCGTGATCGTCTCCTTCTTGTACAGGTAACGAGCCAGCTCGTGGAGCTTAAACTTGTTCTCCTTCAGGATCTGCAGGGCGCGGTCGTGCGCATCCTCGATCAGCTTGGCGACAATCGCGTCCACGCGCTCGGCCGTACCGGGGGCGCAGGTGAGCGACGTGTCCTGGTTGAGGTACGCATTCTGAACGGTACCGAGCGCCATCATGCCAAACTCGTCGGACATACCAAAGCGCGTCACCATGTTACGGGCGAGCTTGGTGGCCTGCTCGATATCGTTGGCGGCGCCGGTCGTCATCTCGCCAAAGATAAGCTCCTCGGCGGCACGTCCGCCGCAATAGACGGCGAGCTTGTCCAGCACCTCCTGGCGCGTGGTCAGGAAGCGCTCATCCTCCTCGACCTGCATGGTGTAGCCCAGAGCACCGCTCGTGCGCGGCACGATGGTGATCTTGGTGACCGGCGCAGAGCCCTTCTGGCGAGCGGCAACGATGGCATGGCCGATCTCGTGATAAGAAACGACCTGCTTCTCGTGGTCGGACAGCACCGTGGACTTGCGCTGCTGACCGGCGATGACGACCTCCACCGACTCCTCAAAGTCATCCTGCGTGGCACGCTTGCGACCCTCGCGGACGGCACGCAGGGCGCCCTCGTTGATGATGTTGGCCAGGTCCGCACCCGAGGCACCGGGCGTGGCGCGGGCAATCGCGGTCAGGTCAATCGGCGGCTGCGTCTTCACGCTCTTAGCATGCAACTCAAGAATGTTCTTACGGCCGGTCAGGTCGGGCAGCTCAACGGGGATACGGCGGTCAAAACGGCCGGGGCGCAACAGGGCCGGATCAAGGCTGTCGGGACGGTTGGTAGCAGCGAGAACGACAATACCCTTGTGGTTATCGAAGCCGTCCATCTCGGTCAGCAGCTGGTTGAGCGTCTGCTCGCGCTCGTCGTTGCCACTAAAGCCGCCGCCATCGCGCTTCTTGCCGATGGTATCGATCTCGTCGATGAACACGATACACGGGGCCTTTTCCTTGGCCTGCTTAAACAGATCGCGCACCTTGGCGGCGCCGCGGCCGACAAACATCTCAACAAACTCAGAACCCGAAATACTAAAGAACGGCACGCCCGCCTCGCCGGCAACGGCCTTGGCAAGCAGGGTCTTACCGGTACCCGGAGGGCCGACAAGAAGAGCACCGCGCGGTAGCTTGGCGCCGATTTCCTCGTAGCGCTGCGGCTTCTCCAGAAAGTCGACGACCTCCTTGAGGGACTCCTTGGCCTCTTCCTGGCCGGCGACATCCTTAAAGGTCACGCCCACGTCCTTGGAGGCGATCACGCGCGCGCCGGACTTACCCAGTCCGCCGCCGCCAAAACCACCGCCGCCAAAGTTCATCGACGGACCGTCATCGCCCATGGCCTTCTTCATGCGGCGGTTGAGCCACCAGCCGATCAGGAAGAAGATGGCTATGGGAAGAATGAGGGTGAGCAAGTAGTAGGTCATCAGGCCCGAGTTCTTATCGGGAACAACCGACTCAAGCGAGGCGCCAGATTCAAGCACGCGATCGGTAAAGCCCGCGTCATTCGGCACACCGGTCGTCTTGTAGGCGATGTTCTCGTCCTCGCCCTTCTTGGTGTAATAAATCGTGTAATCGTCCGTGTTGTACTCGACCTTGTCGACACTCTTCTTATCGAGCGCTTTGACAAACGTCGAGTAATCGGTCTTCGTAATCTGCTGCGTGTGACCGATGTTGGGGAACAGTACGGTCGAGAGCACGAGGTAGACGACGAAGGCGATGAGCACGTAGAGGATCATATTCCGTCTACGTTTGTTGTCATCCATCTCCATCTGCTTGAACTCCATCTACTGGGGTTGATAATGTTTTCTAGAATACCCAACCCGGACGGCGATAAACCGACGCCGGGCACGAAAGGACAGAGATGGCATCACTGGAAGTCGGCAAGGTTCAAATCTATACGGGCGACGGCAAGGGCAAGACGACGGCTGCGCTGGGCCTCGCGCTGCGCGCCACGGGCTATGGACTTAACGTGCTCATGCTTCAGTTTGCCAAGAAGCTGCACTGTGCCGAACATGACGCAGCACCTCGATTGGGGCTACGCATCGTACAAGCCGACCG
>URZN01000262.1 GCA_900552345.1 uncultured Collinsella sp.
ATTCGAGATAGTCTTCTCCGGATTCACGCAGGGCCATGGGCCGCCTTTCGCGATGGCTTCTAGTTAGCCTTTAGATACTTTTGCTTGATTTACTTTACCGCAAAAGTTGCCCATGTCTTACTACGTTGTTTAAAAAGTTAACCGTGTTTCACAAAATGCGCGGGGCAAGCAGGGCGACACCGTACGCAACGTACAAGGAGTGTCCCCAGCTGCCGGCACAAAAGGAACGTCCCCAAGTGCCGAGCCGCAGCTATAGCAGCCCAAAGTGCTTCGCGGCGTTGTAGATCCCGTCGTCGTCCACGGCGGACGTCACGTAGGTCGCCGCGGCCTTCACGGTATCCTGCGCATTACCCATGGCCACGCTTGTGCCCACGGCGGAAAACATCGACAGGTCGTTCTCGCCGTCGCCAAAGGCAATCGCCTCGCTCGCGTCGATACCCAGCCGCTCCAGCGTCGCCGCCACGCCCAAGTCCTTGCCGCCGTTGGCCGGAATAATGTCGCAGAACAGATCGCACCAGCGCGTGGTGAGCGAATGCGACACGGCGTCGGTCACGATATGCTCGTCGGCCGGATCCACAAAGCCGCAGAACTGGTAGACCGGCGCATCGAAGGCATGCTCAAACGGCTCCTCGTGGTAGACGATTCCCGCGTTGCTGCCGGCCGTCACCACGCGCTCGGACAGGCGGTTCACAAACGAGTTCTCGCCCTGCATGCACAGCGAGTCATAGCGCCCCTGCGCCACCTGGCCCACAATCACCGCGACGTCGTCCGGATCAATCGGACAGCTGCGATAAACCCCCTCGGCATCAAAGCAGTGCTGGCCCGAGAGCGTAATGTACGCATCCCAGCCCAAGTCGAACAGCCAGTCCGGCATCTGGTAGGTCGGGCGACCCGTGGCGATCACGCACGCAATCCCCTGCTCGTGAAAGCTGTCGAGCACCTGCTGCGCCGACGCCGGAATCCGGTGGGTCTTAAAGCTCAGTAGCGTGCCGTCGATATCGAAAAATGCGGCCTTGATCATCCTCGTCTACTCCTCGCCCTCGAGCTTTTCGCTCGCCTCGAGCCACGCCATCTCCAGCTCGTCCATGGCGGCATGGGCCTCGTCGATCTTTGCCTGCTGCTCGCCGAGCGCCGTGTAGTTGGTGGGATCGACCTGGGTCATGGCAGCCTCGGCCTCCTCCACGCGAGCGCGCTGTGTCTCCATCTTGCGCTCAAGCGAGCTCACCTCGCGGCGGAGCTTCTGGCGCTCGGCGTTGGAAAGACCGTTGGGCTGCCCGCTCGTCTTGGGTTTTTCGGCCGCAACCGCTGCGGCGCCGGTGTCGAACGTGCCGGTCTTGGCGCTCGGCGCGCCCACGGGCTCGCCCTCGGCGGTGGCGTTGCACAGGCGCAGGTACTGATCGACGCCGCCGGGCATATGCGTCAGGTGGCCGTCAAGCAGTGCCCACTGTTGGTCGGTCACGCGCTCCATGAGGAAACGGTCGTGCGTCACCAGGATCAGCGTGCCGGGCCAGCCGTCCAGCAGATCCTCGACAATCGCGAGCATATCGGTATCCAGGTCGTTGCCCGGCTCGTCCAGGATAAGCACGTTGGGCTCGTCCAGGATCGTCAGCAGCAGCGACAGGCGACGGCGTTGGCCGCCCGAAAGGTCGCCGATACGACTCCAGAGCTGTTGGGTCGTAAAGCCCAGGCGCTCGCAGAGCTTCTCGGGCGAAGTCTCCTTGCCGTCGATGACGTAGTACTTCTTATAGTTGCTGAGCACCTCGCGGATCGTGTCGCCCATGTAGGGCTCGAGCTCCTCGAGCTGCTGCGATAGCACGCCAAAACGTACCGTCTGGCCGATCTTCACGCGGCCGCGCAGGGGCGCGATCTTGCCCTGGATCACGTCGAGCAGCGTGGACTTGCCGGCACCGTTCTCACCCAAAAGACCATAGCGGTCGCCCGCACCGATAAGCCAGGTCACGTCGGAGAGCACCTGCTTGGGCGCGCCGTCGGTATCCGCATAGCCGGCGTCCACGTCGATCACGTCGATGACCTGCTTGCCCAGGCGGCTCACCGCCAGGCGCTTGAGCTCCAGCTCGTCGCGCACGGGCGGCACGTCGGCGATGAGTTCGCGAGCGGCATCCACGCGAAACTTGGGCTTGGTGGAGCGCGCCTGGGCGCCACGGCTCAGCCACGCGAGCTCCTTGCGTGCCATGTTGCGACGACGCTCCTCGGTGACGGCGGCCATGCGGTCGCGCTCTACGCGCTGCAGGATGTATGCCGAGTAACCGCCCTCGAAGGGATCGACCTGGCCGTCGTGGACCTCCCACATGCTGGTGCAGACCTCGTCCAAGAACCAGCGGTCGTGCGTGACCACGAGCATGGCGCCCTGGCCGCGCTGCCAGCGGGCCTTTAAGTGACGCGCGAGCCAGTTGATGGTGCGCATGTCCAGGTGGTTGGTGGGCTCGTCGAGCATGAGCACGTCGTAGTCGCCGATCAGCAGGCGCGCAAGGTCCACGCGACGGCGCTGACCGCCCGAAAGCTCGCCCACCGTGCCCTCCCAGGGCACATCGCTAATGAGACCGGCGAGGATCTGGCGCGTACGCGGACTCGACGCCCACTCATACTCGGGAGTGTCGCCCACGACGGCATGATGCACGGTATCGGTGTCGACAAGTTGGTCCTTTTGGCCGAGCAGACCGATCGTGGTGCCGCGGCGATGCGTCACGCGGCCATCGTCGGGCTCCAGCGTGCCGGCGAGCACGCTCAGCAGCGTCGACTTGCCGTCGCCGTTTTTACCAACAATACCAATGCGGTCGCCCTCGCCCACGCCGAGCGTCACGCTATCGAAAATATGCTTGGTGGGAAACTCTAGGCTGATGGAATCGCATCCCAAAAGAATCGCCATATGCCCTGCTCCTTCGTAGAAATTCAACGTTGTCCATGATAGCAGCGAGCCCCACCCCAAACCACCACGAAGGTGCCTGTCCCCTTTGTGGTGGTCGCTTCGGTCGCA
>URZN01000263.1 GCA_900552345.1 uncultured Collinsella sp.
AGCGTCACTACAAAGCCGCTTTCCTCGAGTGCGGGGATAAACGTTGCGGGCGAAATGAGAGAGCCGTCCTTGTCAATCCAGCGGGTGAGTGCTTCGGCGCCAATAATCTCGCCGGTTTCCATATCGACCTGGGGCTGAAGATAGTACGTGATGCGACCATTTGACAGCGCGTACTGGAATTCGGTCAGCGTGCGGTTGAACACGATTTCGCGCTTGTACTCCTCGGGGCAAAAAATGGCAATGCGCTCCTTAAAGTCGTTTTTTGCGCGCCGATTGGTAAACATGGCCTTTGCCTGCGCATCGATGGTGATCTCCTCATTGGAATCGATGGGGTAGACGCCCATGGACGGCCAAAAACCTACGCCGCCATCATGCCTGGCTACTGCCTCGCGAACGCGGTTGTAGATTTGATGGACGGTGATGTGCTTAAAGGGGATGAGTGCGCAAAAGTCATCTTGGCCCCAGTACCCTGCGACGCCCATGTCGGCATTCTCGATGTCCTTGAGGACCGTGCCCACATCGGCAAGCAGGCGGTCGCCTTCGGCCTGTCCATACCATTCGTTAAACAGGCGCATGTGGCCCATGTCGACCGTGGCGATGCACCAAGCGCCGTCGTGCCTTGCCTCGAGAAAAGCGTTGGCGCGCCGCATAAACTCGCTGGGTCGGTAGAGACCGGTGAGCATATCGATGCGTTCGGCGATTGCGCTTTTGCGTTCGACCTCGGGTATAGGGAGGCTGTCGTTGGGGACAAGCCCGCCGGCTGTGCGAAGGCGACGATCGAGTTCGCCTAAAACGGCGGTCGCCTGATGGGTTAAGTGCTCGTAAAATGCCGGGACGACAAGACAGACGGGAGTAATGGTGTCGCCCGCGATTTGCACAGGAGCGAAAACGGCCTCTTTAAGGTGGCGGGTCAGTTGCTCGAATGCCTCGTGGTCCAAATCGTTGCTGAGCACGACAAACTGGACGCTTCGTGAACGGTAGACCCGGCTCCTGCCGCGGGTGATCGACAGCATGCGGCCCGCGTATTCGGCAAGCATGTTGTCGACAGCCTCGGCCCCGTAGAGCTCGTTGAGCTTTGTCGTGCCACGAACGCGCACCGCTATAAGCCCTGTCTTGCAACGGTCAAGGCGGCAGGTATCGATAGCGTTGACCAGCATGCGCTGCGTTCCGAGGCCCGTAGCGGCGTCGACGGTTTCGGCAAGTGAGTGGTTGACGAGCTCGCCGACATAGAGCGAGGGGACATTTCCGTCGCCGTCGATACGAAACCCGCGAGCACGGCAAAGGACGTAGTCGCCGACGGCGTTGCGCACACGATACTGCATGACTCGATGGTGTTTGGAGCCGTTATAGACTTGGTCGATGTCGTCGGTAAAAGCCTCAAGGTCATCGGGATGGACGCGCGTTTTCCAGTAATCGCGGCAGTTGTCTATGTGCTCCGAGGGAAGGCCAAGATCGCGCAAGGCACCTTGTGACCAAAGGGTGCGATGTTTGTCCAAGTTCTCGATAAAGAAATAACGACCTTCGTTGAGCATCGAAAAGGCGTCGAAAACGCGGTCGCTTATTTCGAAGTCGTCGGCGTGGACTTGCGTGATATTGCGTCGATCGAGGTACACGGCATGACGTAGCTTGTAGTCGTACATGCGATGGTCGGCATCGAGTGTCATGCGATTGGGGGCTTCGCCCAGGGCGGGGTCGGCGTGTGCCACTCCGTAGCTAAACGAGTGGGGCATCTCGGAATCGTTGTTTTTGAGCAGGATCGTTCGGCAGTGTTCCAGACGTTCGGCGAGGTCGTCTTCGGTCGCAATCGTAGATAGGATGGCAAACTCGTCGCCGCCTATGCGAAACGCCGCCTCGTCCACTTTCATATACAGTTTGAGATAGAGGCTTACCTGCAAGATATAGCGGTTGCCCTCGTCATGCCCAAAGACGTCGTTGCAGTGCTTGAGATTGTCGATATCGATGAACGCCATGGTAACGGGGGTGTCCTGCTCCCAGAGCTCCTCGAGGGAACGGGCAAAGCCGCCGCGGTTGCCAAGTCCGGTAAGCTGGTCGGTAAAGGCGGTCCTAATCAGATCATCCTGACGCTTGAGAAGGTCGCGGACGGTCTTTTCGAGCGTTTCGGTGTAATTGCTGACAGTATCCATGTCGTAAGCGGCTTTCTGAGGTCGGGCGAATTGCGTCGGGCGAGCTCGTTGTGCACACGCGTTGTTGTTCGGCGCTTTGCGTGTATCCAGGCCCCCGCCTTGCTGCGTTGTTGGGTTAATTTACCGGCTAATGTTCGCTGTTGATAACTGCTGAGTAGTATAAACAACAGTGCAGAATTATATATGGGTGTACATGCTACGGGCGGCTATTATTCGCCAAACCGCAACGCCTGGGTGCGCATGAAAAATGCGACTGGGGCGGTATATGTTGACGGGTATACTTGTCCCGGTTTTAAACGCAGGAACGGAGATGGTCGCATGACACAGCCAAATATGACGCGCACGGTGGGGCTTGCACTCGAGGGAGGCGGCTACCGCGGTATGTATACGGCGGGCGTGCTCGACGTTTGGATGGAGCACGGTTTGACCTGCGGCCATATGGTGGGTGTCTCGGCGGGCGCGGCGTTTGGCTACAACTTTAAATCGCGCCAGATCGGCCGTGCCATTCGCTATAACAAGGTCTATTGTGCCGATAAGCGCTATGCGGGTGTAGCAAGCTGGCTGCGGACCGGCGATATGTTCAATGCCGATTTTGCCTATCACGAGGTGCCCATCGAGCGCGATCCCATTGACTTGGAGGCGTATCGCGCCTGTCCCATGCGGTTTACGTGCGTGTGCACCGATATCGAGACGGGCAAGGCCGTCTACCACGACCTGCCCTATGGCGACGAGCGGGATATCGAGTGGATCCGGGCATCGTCGGCGATTCCTGTGGCGACGCGTCCCGTTGCTATTGACGGGCATAAGTATCTGGATGGTGGCGTGGCTGATTC
>URZN01000264.1 GCA_900552345.1 uncultured Collinsella sp.
CAAGTACGCCGACACCGATGACGGACGCATCAGCCGCCGCATCCTCGACTCCTGCGGCATTAGCTACCGCCAGGTTATCGTCGATGTTCACATCGGCACCGAGGGGCAGGCTCAGCAGTAGCGCGTGGCAACGCCAGCTGGCAACAAAAGGCAGCCAAAAGAGCCCCGTCCCAAATTGACTACTCGTGAAAGTCGCGTCTGCGCGCATGGACGGCTCGTGAGCGGGTACATGGCTGTAGTAACATAGCTTCTGTCCGCGGGCGTGCCCGCGTTATTGTGAGAAAGGAGCCCCTGTGGCTGTTAACGAAGAGCTGCTTAAGAAGGTTCTTGAAGAGATCCGCCCCAACCTGCAGGCCGATGGCGGCGATATGGAGTATGTGGGCGTCGACGACGAGGGTGTCGTCAAGCTGGAACTGCAGGGCGCCTGCGCCGGCTGCCCCATGAGCTCGCTGACCCTGTCGATGGGCATCGAGCGCATCCTGAAGGAGCACGTGCCCGGCGTTACCCGCGTTGAGCAGGTCAATGCTTCCGGCGAGGCCGAGGACCTGTACGACGAGTACGCGCCGTTCTAAGATGCGAAAGCTGCGGACGGTACGCTCCGCATAGACGTTACGCCCAGATATGCAGCTGCGAGCGCAAGGCCCGCGGCCGCATTTGTATGTAGGGAGCAGGGGATCGATATGATCAACAACCTCTACCATATGCTTGACCCCGTTGCGATCTCGGCGGGCCCCATCACGATCTACTGGTACGGTCTGGCCTATGTGGTCGGTGCCCTGCTCACGGCGGTCGTTATGTACCGCACGCAACGTCGTTGGGGCTTCGACATCACGATTGATGACCTGACGAGCGTCGTGGTCGGCGCGGTCTTTGGTCTCATTATCGGCGCGCGCCTGTTTTACGTCGTCTTTTACGGCGATGGCTACTATTGGGCCCATCCGCTCGAGATCTTTGCCACCAACGAGGGGGGTATGAGCTTCCACGGCGGCCTGGTGGGCGGCATCTTGGGCGGCATCATCGTGTGCCGCATGTATAAGCTCGACGCCTGGACCATCGCCGACCTTGCTGTGATCGGTGCTCCGCTGGCGCTGTGCCTGGGCCGTTGCGCCAACTTCGTGAACGGTGAGCTGTGGGGTAAGCCGACCGATCTGCCTTGGGGTGTGGTCTTTGGCGGCACCGCGGGCGATATGCCGCGCCATCCCTCCCAGCTCTACGAGGCGTTTCTTGAGGGCGTCGTGCTCTTCTGTATTTTGCAGGTACTCAGCCGCAAAAAGCCGCTACTGCCCCAGGGTACGTTTATGGGCGTGTTCGTGATGGGGTACGGCATCGTCCGCTTTCTCGTTGAGTTCGTGCGCGTGCCCGATGCCCAGCTGGGTTATCTGCTGGGAGGCGTCATCACCATGGGTCAGCTGCTGAGCCTGCCGCTCGTAATCGCGGGCCTGGCGCTCATCATCTTCGCCCGACACCGCAATCAGCCCCAGCGCGTCTACCTGGACGCCTAACCACCAAAACCACCACAAAGGGGACAGGCACCTTTGTGGTGGTTTTGCCAAGTTTGATAGGTTTCTAGAAAGGCTTTCGGACTGTGAAGGATTCCGACCTCTCCACAACGGCTGCGCGCGACGCTGCCCGCATCGTCTGGTTTAAGCGCTACCCCGCCAAGCAGACGCTCATCGCATTTTTGCTCGCGCTGTTGGCGACCACGGCGTTTTCCATCGATCCCGCCCCGGTGTCGAGCAACGCAGTCTTGGCGATTGACCCCAAAGCCTCGGGCATGCTGTACGTGTGCTACGAGGTGCTCCTCTCGTTTGCCGGCCATACCGACGCGGTCATGCTGCTTGCGCTTGCCTGCCTGCTCACGCTGCCGTTTCGCTACGTATTCTTTGGCCGCGGCGACGCCTGGCGTCCCTCGGTGATCCTTCCGTCGCTGTTCTTTGCCGTCTGCATGGTGTTTGGCCGCAGCTACGACCTTACCGATTCGGCCGAGATCGTGCTCGGCGACAAGGCCCGCATCATCTGCGCCTGGATAGGCGGTGCGGGCTGGATGCTCTTGGCGGTCGTTGCCTTCTACCTGGCTTTTGAGTGTCTAGATTGGCTGAGCTCTCGGCGCATTCCGTTTTCCGAAGCGCACTTTGGCCGCGTATGGCGTGTGGCTCACGCCGTGCTCTCGGTCCATCCCTTTGCCGGGCCCTTCCTGGTGCTTATGATCGCCTGGGCGCCCACGCTCATCGCTTCGCTGCCCGGCCTTTTTATGGGAGATACGGGTGCGCAGATTCGCCAGTGGTTCAACTACCCCAACGGCACGAGTGACTACCTGCGTCTGCTCAATCCCAATGTGTTGCTCAACGGACATCACCCCGTGGTGCACACGGCTATCATCGGTTCGTGCGTCCAGCTGGGGCTTTCACTGTTCAACAGCGCCAACGCGGGTCTTGCCATCTACACCTGCGCTCAGTTCGTCATTACGGCCGCCTGCATGGCCTATTCCATCTCGTCGCTGCGCAAGCTGGGCGTGAGCCTGCCGGTCCGCGGCGTGATCTTGCTGTTCTTTGTGTTTATGCCCATGTTCTCCAACTACGCGGCTCTGCTTACCAAAGATGTGCTGTTTGCCGACGCGTTTTTGGTGCTGTTGGTGCAGACCGTGAAGCTCGTGGCCTGCGGCCTGCCCCGTCGCGATGCCAATGCCGAGCGTGCGGGCGAACAGAGGCCCGTGCTCTTTGCGCGCCATGACTGGCTGCTGCTCGCTCTGGGCGCCATGGGTTCCACGTTCCTGCGCAACGGCGGCCTGGTGTTTCCCCTGGCGGCATGCGTAATCGCGGCGGCGTTTTGCGCATGGGACGCGCGTGTGGCTCATCGTGCAGCCAGGCAGACTGGTGCTGCGACTTCGGGCTCCACGCCGCGCTTCCGCTGGGTCGGCGTCCTCGCGGTGCTCGCGCTCTGTCTTGCCTCCAATATGTACTTCACC
>URZN01000265.1 GCA_900552345.1 uncultured Collinsella sp.
GAGATAGGCTCCGGTCTCGTGGGCTCGGAGATGTGTATAAGAGACAGGTTATCGAGGGCGGCACCGCCAGCTTTGAGCCGCTCTGTGCGGAGGCATAACTTCTGCATGCTTAAACTCGATCGAAAATGGGCGGTCGCGACCTGCCTGATGGTGCTGCTCATCTGGGGCAATTCGATGGTTCCCGGCACGGGATCCGGTTCATTGAGCTTGTCGATTATGGAGGCCGTTCGCGGCTTTCTGCACGGCATGGGGCTTCCGTATGAGTGGGTGACCAACTTCGTCGTTCGCAAGTGCGCGCATTTTACCGAGTACATGGTGCTCGGCATTCTGGCGACGCACGCTTTCGATATCGAGGGCCGTCGCACCTTTGACGTGCTGCTTCCCACGGCGGTTTTCCTACTGCTGATCCCCTCGATTGACGAGACGATTCAGCTCTTTGTGCCCGGTCGCGCCGGCATGATCACCGACGTGATGATTGACTGCTCCGGGGCGATGACGGGCGTTGTGCTTCGATATCTTCTACGATCGCTCATGTGTGCCAAAAAGGCCGCCTAGGACACATTGCTTGGTCCTAGGCGGCCTTTCTTTGTTTGGGGGCTTATGCGGGGCTTGGCGGCGTTATCCCATAGGATGGGATTGCTGTACGTTGCGGCGCCCCTTTGGCGCGCCTACTGCTGAAGCGCGGCGGAACCTAGGGCCAAGCAGCCCATGATGCCCTGCTTGCCCTCGAGGCTATTGTTGACAATGTAGGTGTCGATATCGTTGACCTCGGGCGTGACGATGTAGCCGTTGAGCATCTCGGCGCACTTTTTGCGAGCGAGCGGCACGATAGGGGTGTGATCGGCAACGCCACCGCCGATGATGATCTTCTGCGGGGCATAGCACAGCGTGTCGGTCATGAGCGCCTGCGCCAGATAGCCTGCGAGCAGGTCCATGGCCTCCGGGTCGTCGGCCATGTCTCCGGCGCTCTTGCCGTCCCAGCGCTTTTTAACGCCAGGACCGGCGATGAGGCCCTCGAGGCAGTTGTCGTGGAAGGGGCAGGCGCTATGCTCGCCAATGGTGTCGCGCGGGTCGCGCGTGACCAGGATGTGGCCGGCCTCGGGATGCATCATGCCATGCACGAGCTGACCGCCCGAGAGCACGCCAGCGCCCACACCGGTGCCGATGGTCAGGTACACCACGTCGGTGAGGCCCTGAGCGCAACCAAAGGTGACCTCGCCCAAGCAAGCGACGTTGACGTCGGTATCGTAGCCGCAGGGGACCTTGAGCTCGTTTTGGATGGTGCCCAGTAGGTCAAAGTAACGCCATGCGGTCTTGGGCGTCTCCAAGATCTTGCCGTACTGGGGCGAGGCAGGGTTGACCGCGGTGGGGCCAAAGGCGCCGATGCCCAAGGCGGCGATGCCCTTGTCTGCAAACCATGCGTTGACGGCCTCGACGGTCTCCTGCGGGGTCGTGGTCGCGATCTGCTCGCGCTCCAGGACCGTACCGTCCGCATAGCCCGTGGCGCAGACCATCTTGGTGCCGCCGGCCTCGAGTGCTCCGATAAGCTGCTGCTCTGCCATAGTATTCCTCTCTCTGGGACGAGTTGCTCCGTGACTAAAGTATAGAGCTCTAAACCATTTAAGAAAGCGCTCTAAAAAGAAGCCCTGCAACGCGGCGGGCGGTGCGGGGCTTCTTTGGTTGCTTTAGTTGCCGGGCCGTCCTTACCCGCGCGGCTTGATTTTATCACGTAGCGACTTGAGGTTCTCCAGCGCCGCGTTAAGCGTCTCGTCTCGCTTGGCAAAGTGGAAACGAATCAGATGGTTGACGGGCTCGCGGAAGAAGCTTGAGCCGGGAACGGCACCCACGCCCACCTTGGAGGCGAGATCCTCGCAGAAGTCGAGGTCGCTGTCATAGCCAAACTCAGAGATGTCCATCATGACGTAGTAGGCGCCCTGCGGCACGTTATGCTCAAGACCGATGCTGTCGAGTCCCTGACAGAACAGGTCGCGCTTGGCGGTGTAGAGGTCGAGGACCTCATCGTAATAGCTATCGTCGAAGTTAAGGGCGGTAACGACGGCTTCCTGCAGGGGGGCGGCGGCACCCACGGTGAGGAAGTCGTGGACTTTCTTGATGCGTTCGGTAATCTCGGCCGGGGCGATGGTGTAGCCCAGGCGCCAACCGGTGATGGAGTAGGTCTTGGACAGCGAGCTGCAGCTGATGGTGCGCTCGAACATGCCGGGCAGCGTTGCCATATAGACATGCTTGTGGGGCGCATAGACGATGTGCTCGTATACCTCGTCGGTGATGCAGTAGGCGTCGTACTTTTTGCAGAGGTCGGCGATATAGGTGAGCTCCTCGCGCGTAAAGACCTTGCCGCAGGGGTTGGACGGGTTGCACAGGACGATGGCCTTGGGGTCGTTGTCGCGGAAGGCCGCCTCGAGGACCTCGCGATCGAAGTCGTACGTGGGCGGGTTGAGCGGCACATAGATGGGCTCAGCACCCGAGAGAATCGTGTCGGCGCCGTAGTTCTCGTAGAACGGCGAGAAGATGACGACCTTGTCTCCGGGGTTCGTAACCGTCATCATGGCGGCCATCATGGCCTCGGTGGAGCCGCAGGTGACTACGATGTTCTCGTTGGGGTTGATCGGCATGCCCATAAAGTGCTCTTGCTTGGCCGCGAGCGCCTCGCGCATGGCCTGGGAGCCCCAAGTGATGGAGTACTGGTGATAGAGCGGCTTGGGGTCGGTCGCGATAGTGCCGAGGCTCTTGAGCAGCTGCACAGGAGGATCGAAGTCAGGGAAGCCCTGCGAGAGGTTGACGGCACCGTACTTGTTGGAGATGCGCGTCATGCGGCGGATGACCGAATCGGTAAATGTTGCCGTACGGTTGGAGAGTTCTTTCATGCTGGTCCTTTCGAGCATTTGCAGTGGGGCAAGTTTACTCCTATG
>URZN01000266.1 GCA_900552345.1 uncultured Collinsella sp.
GCCAAAACCGGGCCTGGTGTTACAGATCGAGATTTTTCGGGCGGCCCCTGCAGTTTGTCTAAATCTGTAACAGGTAGAGACGATTTGAACCGCTAGATGTTACAGATTGAGATGGAAGATTCTAGTCCACGGTGATGTCGAGGTTTTTGCCGACGAGGCCCACGTAGCCGCCCTCAGCTGCCTTGGGGCTGTCGGCGTGGCAGAGGACCCACTTGTCGGCCTTCCAGTAGCAGTAGCTGTCGCCGGCCGTGGGCATGTCGGCTGCAGCCTCGGGGCGCGGGCCGTTGGTGCCGGCGGGCAGCGCCACCATCACCTGGAAGCCGCCGTCGTCGACCATGCAGGGCGTGTAGTGAAGCGTGGTGTTGAAAACCTCAACAAGCGTGCCGGCCGGCACGCGGAACGCCTTGACGCACGCGGTATCGAGCTTGCCGTCCTCGATCTCCCAGCGATGCGCCACGAGCAGGATAAAGTCGCGGGCGCCCAGGTTGAACTCGCTCGCGCGGTGGTACTCCAGGCAGTTGAGACGCGTGTTGTGGCCGTTGCACCAGCCCAGCTGGAAGGGACGACCGCCAAACATGAGAAAGCCCAGCTTATCGGCATCCATGACACCCTCGAGCTCGGGCGCGGAGGCCACATACTTGCTGCCCTCGGGGATGGGCGTGGAGGCAAGTGCCTCGAGCACGGGCGACGTAAGCTCGGACGGAACGTTATCCCAAACGTTGCCATAGGACTTGAACTCGGGATCAGAGACAGAGTAGATATGCATGTTCGCTCCTGTTCGTTTGTGTGACAGTATGAACATTCTAGAACAATCTCATTCTGTTTTGAGCACTCGGTATAAAAAAGCGCTCCGCAAAGAGCGGGAGCGCTTCTGGCGCAAACGCTATTCCTGCCAGCAGCCTTACGCCTGCTGATAGTGCAGGTGCTTCTCGTCGATATCGGCCAGGTCGCGGTCAAGGTAGCGGCGTGCGAGCCAGTTTGCCATGGGGAGGTTCTGGTCCAGGTAGTTACCGCACTCCTCAGGAGCAGCACCGGGGACATCGCCCTCAAAGCTGGCGACAAACTCGAACAGCTCACGCACGAGCGGCAGAATCTCCTCGCTCGTCAGCTCACCAAAAACAACCAGGTAAAAGCCCGTGCGGCAGCCCATGGGACCAAAGTAGACAATGCGGCTCGACCACTCGGCATGATTGCGAAGGAACGTGGCACCCAGGTGCTCGATGGTGTGGCACTCGGCCGTGTTCATGACCGGCTCCTTATTGGGCGTGGTCAGGCGCAGGTCAAAGGTGGTGACGGCGGCGCCGGTCGCCGGATCGCGGTCGATGCGGCTCACATACACGCCGGGCTCAAGCAGCAGATGGTCAACGGAAAAACTCGCGATGCGCTCCATGGCAGATCCTCTCGGTAGTTAAATTGGGACGGGGCTCTTTTAGCTGGTTCGAATGGTCGCACCAATCATACCAGTCAAAAAAGCCCCGTCCCAAATGAGCTACCCGGGACGGGGATCAATGAGTTTTAAATCCCCGTCCCAGAAAAATCATTCTAGGTAATCTAGAAGGACTTTTCCGCTCTGGGGTCTGGCGCCGTTCCGACTAGATCTCGCGCACGCTTTGGCGCTCGACAAAATAGGTCGATACGGCCGTCTTGCAGGTATAGCTCTTGGGATTGCGGATGTTGCCCACCAGGCGGCGCACCGCGATCTCGCCCACCTCGTGCTTGGGAACGTGCACCGTGGTGAGCGGCGGGTTGGAAAAGGCGCCCAACGACAGGTCGTCAAAGCCGATGATCGAGACATCCTCGGGCACGCGAATACCGTGCTCGTTCAGCGCGCGCATGGCGCCTACGGCGAGCACGTCGTTTTCGGCAAAGAAAGCCGTCGGCAGGTCGTCGCGCGAGACGCTGTCGAGCCATGCGCCCATGTCGCGATAAGCACCTTCGAGCGTGGTGCCCAGTGTGACGCGCCATGTCGGGTTGGCCTCAAGATCCGCGTCCTCAAGCGCTTGGCGATAGCCGCGCTCGCGGTCCTTAAAGTTGCGGATCCGAAGGTCGCCCGCCAGATAGCCGATTTGCCTGTGGCCTTTCTCGATAAGGTAGTCCACGGCACGCAGCACCGAATCGGTGTTGGCGATGACTACGGCATCGAAGTACTGGCGGTCGCTCCAGCCGTCGAGCACAATCAGGTGGGCGGCAGCGTCGGCGAACAGGGCGTAGTCCTCCTCGCCCAGCTCGGTACCCATCAGCACGATGGCGGCCGACGGGTCGGCGATCAGGCCCTCGACCTGCGGGCGCACGGCGTCCAGGTCGCTAAAGTCGAGCGAGACAAAGCTCGTGCTCATGCCATGGCGACGCGCCTGGCGCTCCACGCCCTCGATGACCGCGGGATGGAAGGTGCTCTCGTCCAGGATGGCGCCCGTCTTGCGCGCAAGCACAAACTGGATGCTCTCGAGCTGCGTCGACTGCTGATAGCCAAGCGACTGCGCGCACTCCAGGATGACCTTGGCGGTCTCCTCGCTCACGCTGCGCTTGCGGTTGAGCGCGTTGGACACGGTTGCGGGCGAAAATCCGGTAATGCGGCTGATCTCGCGGACGCTTGCTTTAGCCATCGTTCCCCCTAGCATCGGTCGCGGCCGAGCATCGTGGCTTGACCGCCCCGTGGCTCGGCAACTAAACGACCGCAAATTCAATCTAAACAGAATAGTAAATGTTTAATAGCTAGTTTGGCCTGTTGTCAAGCGAAGTGGCACGACTATTCCCCCAACGGGCGCATTTGTCCATCTTAACGTTATTACGCAAGGTCTTCGCCATTGCTTGCTATTACGCGTCGGTACCATTCGAAGCTTTTCTTTTTACGTCTCTCAAACGAGCCCGCACCGCTATCGTCTCGATCGACATAGATAAACCCGTAGCGCTTACGCATCTGTCCTGTGGC
>URZN01000267.1 GCA_900552345.1 uncultured Collinsella sp.
AGTGCCGTGATCTCACCCTTGTGAAAGTCGAGCGACGTATCGTGCAGCGCATGGTGGTCGCCATAGTACACGTTGACGTCCTTGGTGGAGAGCACGACCTCGTCGCTCACGGCCTTGCCGCTCACGCGCACGCGCTTTTCGCTCTCCCCCACACTCGACAGAAAGTCCTGGGTCTCGGACGATGCCGCTTCGGTTGCGGGCATTGCATTCATCTCGCTCATTCGGCCGTCATCTTCCTTGCCAGTTGCTTGCCCACGATACGGGCAACTATGTTAAACAGCAGCACGCAGATCATCAGCAGTGCAGCGGTGCCCCAAACGATCTGCTGGGCCTCGGGGCTGCCCTCGCCGTAAATCTTGTAGATGTGCACGGCGAGCGACTCACCGGGGCGGAACACGTTCCAAGCGCAGGTGGGGCTCGACAGGTTAAAGCTCAAGAAGTTCAAACGCACCGGCGAGCTCATGCCCGAGGTAAAGAGCAGTGCCGCGGCCTCGCCAAACACGCGGCCGGCCGAAAGCACGATGCCGGTCACGATGGCAGGCATGGCCTCGGGGATCAGGATGTGCAGCGTGGCCTCCCAGCGGGTAAGGCCCATGGCCAGGCACGCATCACGCTGGGCCTGTGGCACGTCCTCGAGCGCCTGCTGAATCACGCGCACCAGGATGGGAATGTTAAACATGGTGAGTGCGACGGCGCCGGAGATGATGGAGTACTTCCAGCCCAGCTGCACCGAGAACACCAGAAAGCCGAACATGCCGACGACGATGGAAGGCAGCGAGGACAGCGTCTCGATGGCGGTGGAGGCGATGTCACGGATAGGGCCGTTCGGTGCGTACTCAACCAGGAAGACCGCTCCGCCCAGGCTGATGGGCACCGAGATGACCAGAGTGATCAGCAGCAGGTAGAACGAGTCGAACAGCTGGTAGAGCACGCCGCCCTGGGTACCGTTGGCGCGCGCGGGCTGCGTGAGAAATCCCGGCTGGAACAGCGTCGAGATGCCCTCGAACAGGATATAGGCCACCATGGAGACGACGATGAGCATGACGATGGCGGCGATCGCCGTCAGCACGCCCGTGGCGATGCGGTCCTGCTTTTGGACGCGCCCGAGTCTCGCCTCGTCAATGTGGATGCGCGTGCTAGCCACGAGCCTTCGCCCCCTTGCGGCCGATGAGGTGGATAATCAGGATGAAGATGAGGCTCATGCCCATCAGCAGCAGGCCGAGCGCCCACAGAACATCGTCCTGGGCCGAGCCCTCAGCATAGACCGCCATGGACGTGGTGAGCGTGGTGGTGATGGTCGAAGCCGGCGACAGCAGCGACGTCGGCATGGCCTCGATACCGCCGATAACCATGCGCACGGCGAGCGTCTCGCCAAAGGCGCGGGTCATGCCAAGAATGACCGCGGTCATGAGCGACGGCATGGCGGACTTGAGCACCACGTGCCAGATGGTCTGCCAGCGGGTGTAGCCCAGCGCGAGCGAACCCTGGCGGTAGCTGTCGGGCACGGCGCGCAGGCCATCGACCGAAAGCGTGGTCATCGTCGGCAGGATCATGACAGCCAGCACGACGGCGCCGGGCAGGATACCCAGGCCCGTGCTCAAATGGAAAACACTCTTCATAAGGCCGACGACCACGTGAAAACCGATCAGGCCAAAGACGACCGAGGGAATGCCGGTCAAAAGCTCAATAAGCGGCTGAAAGACCTTGGAGCCAAACTTAGGCTGGATCTCGACCGCAAAGATGGCAGAGCCGATGGCGATGGGCAATGCGATGAGCGTGGAGAGCACCATGACCGCAAACGAGGTGACGATCAGGGGCAGGGCGCCGGTATAGGGCAGGCCGTTTTCGGCTGTGTTGGCCAGGTCCCACTTGGTGCCGGTGAAGAACTCGACGACCGAAACGCCGTCCTTGAGAAAAGCCGAGAGGCCCTTTTGGGCGACCATAAAGATGAGCGCGGCAACGACAAGCGTCACGAGCGCTACGCACGCGCCCGTGACGCCCAGGCCCACGTTCTCAAGGTCGCGCTTTGGCAGCTGTTTTGCCATTGCAAACCTTTCCGGGGGCGATTACTTATTTAGCAGAGACCTTGCCGCTGGCGTCCTTGACGACCTTCATGGCAGAGACGGGAATAAAGCCCTGCTCCTCGACGAGCTTGCCCTGGACGTCGTCGGAAAGCATGAACTCCAGGAAGGCCTTGGTAGCCTCGTCGGCGTCCTTGGAGCAGTACATGTGCTCGGTCGCCCAGATCTTGAAGGAGTCGTCGGTGACATTCTTGCTCTTGGGCTCGACGCCCTCGACCTTGATGGCGTTGAACTTGGAGTCATCGAAGTGCGAGAAGTCCAGGTAGGAGATGGCGTTGTCGGTGCTGGCCATCTGAGTCTGGACATCGCCGGACTTGTCGAGCTCGGCGTCGCCCTTAAAGTCGACGGCCTCGTCGCCAAAGACGGCGGCCTCAAAGGTAGCGCGGGTACCGGAGCCGGCCTTGCGGTTGAGGACGACGATGGTGGCGTCGTCGCCGCCGACCTCCTTCCAGTTGGTGATCTGACCGGAGAAGATGCCCTTGAGCTGCTCGAAGGACAGATCGTCGACCGTCACGTTCTTGGAGACGACGGGGCCCATGCCCACGACGGCGACCTCGTGGTCGACGAGGTTCTTGACCTGATCGGCCTCGAGCTTGGACTCGGCGAAGACGTCGGAGTTACCGATGGTGACGGTGCCGGCGGCAACAGCGGTAAGGCCCTTGCCCGAACCGTTGCCCGAACCGGAGATGGAGACGTCGGGGTTGGCATCCATGAACTTCTCGGCAGCAGCCTCGACGAGAGCCTGGAACGAGGAGGCACCGTCGTAGGTCACCTCACCGGAGCTGTCTCTTATACACATCTCCGAGCC
>URZN01000268.1 GCA_900552345.1 uncultured Collinsella sp.
ACGCGTAAGCTCGTCGGCAGCGTCAGATGTGTATAAGAGACAGTATCCATGGTGCGCACCCAGCCGGGCCACGGGGCCTGGCGCGTATCGGAGAAGGAGGCGGAGTGCTCGCGATAGAACGTGTTGTTGAGCTGGATGAGCGATGAGGCGAAATCGCGGTTCACGGCGCGGAACTCCCTCCGTTGGCGGTGCGGAATAAACAGTACGACCATACTACCGTTAACGCCGCAACAGGGACAACCAAGCTACGGGTCATTGCTTTGTTTGGACACATTTCCGCAGCTCATATGCACCCGCAACCGCCGGTTGTCAAAAATCTCACTAGAATAGGTGGCATGCTTTTGGCGGTGGCGGATAGATTTTTAACTGTGCAAGGCGCCTTAAGAACAAAAACGGTCCGGCGGCACGGCTGGCATCACATAGGAGGAACCATGAATGTAGAAACTGCGCAGCGGCTCGCCGACCTTCGCCGCAGCAAGGGCTTTAGCCAAGAAGGGCTGGCGCGAAAGCTGGGGCTGTCGCGCCAGGCGGTCAGTAAATGGGAGCGCGCGGAGAGCTCGCCCGATACCGAGAACCTGATCTCGCTCGCCAAGCTCTATGGCGTGAGCCTGGACGAGCTGCTCAATCCGAGCGATGAGATCGAGGACGATATCGAGTTTGAGAACGAGGACCGCGCCCGCCAGCGCGAGGCCGAGGCGGCAGAGCGCGCACGCACCCATGAGGCGGCGGCACGAGCTACCGAGGCGGCAACACAGGCGAGTGACGCCGCCGCCAAGGCGGCGCAGGCGGCAAGCTGGAGTGCACAGGCCGCCAATGCCGCTACGGCGCAGGCGACGAGTGGCACCGCGATTGGCTCGACTCCGGTGAAGGGCCCGTTCCAGTCGTTCCCGTATTGGGCCGTGTGCTGGCTACTGTTCTTTTTGCTGATGTTCCCGTTTGGTGCCGGCCCCTTTGCCGCGCTGATCTTCTTTACGATTCCCATCTATCACTGGGTGGCGCGTGCGCTCGATGGTGATTGGGCGCGCGGGGATATTCAGGTTGGTCCGGCACCGGTGACAGCTAGGGCTCAGAATGTTTCCGCTACGGTTGATACTGGCGTGGCTACCGCGACTACCGCTGACCCGATCGCCAAAGAGGGTGATGAATGATGAAGCTTTCGCATGAATCCAAGGTACGCTTGGGCGTTGGCATCGGAGCGTTTGTACTGATTATCGGGCTTGTTTTTGGCGTTTCGCGGACTTTGATTCATTTTGATGGCCCGTGGGATCTCGACGATGTTATACCCGGCTTGTCCGGTATGGACGATGTGGTTGATGACGACGATTTTATGAACGATGGCGGTAAATATTCCGCTCAGCCTCAGCAGCTTTCGTGTACGACCTTTGATGCCGATGAGTTCCGCTACCTCGATTTCGATATCAATGCGGCTTCGGTGGACGTCAAGGTTGTTGATGGCAACAAGGCTCGCGTTATCGAGCGGGGACGCGTTGCCAATGGTATGGATGCCTCCAAGGCCGCGACGCAGAACATCGCATCCGTCGAGGACTCGACGCTCAAGGTTTCTCAGTTTGGAAGTGATGACGGTAAGGCAATTGACCGCTCGGTTACGGTTGAGCTGCCGCGCCGTGTTGCCGAACATCTGAAGGGAATCAACGCGCACGTGGGCTCGGGTGATCTGCAGATTGCCGGTGTCACCTGTGATGGTTTCGACCTTTTCCTGGGTGCGGGAGATGTAGGGTTTGCGGGCAGCGTGACTGATGCGCTTAGTGCAGAGGTCGGGTCGGGCGATGTAACGTTCGAGCTCTACCAGGCCCCCGCGAAGTCGATGGACGTGAGTGTGGGCTCGGGCGATGTGGAGATGACGGTTCCGAACTCGACGGGCTTTAAGGCGAGCCTCACCTTGGGCAGCGGCGACTTCGAGAGCGATTTCCTTCCGCTTGACTACGACGGCGAGACCATTTTGAATCCTGAATTCGATAATGGCGATAAGTCCGCCACGTATCGTTTTGAGGTTGGTTCGGGCGACATGTCATTTGATTCAGAGTGACGGGCGGTTATCGAAGACTTATACACCATAGCTGCGCTGTTTGATGAAGGCGCCGAAGCCGAGATCGGCTCCGGCGCCTTTGCCTTTACAATGGGGGCATGGAACAGATTATCTTGAACATACTCGAGGCTCTGCGTCGCGGCGAGACCGTGGACGACAAAGCGCTCGTCAAACTG
Source organism: uncultured Collinsella sp. (assembly GCA_900552345.1). Lineage (GTDB taxonomy): Bacteria > Actinomycetota > Coriobacteriia > Coriobacteriales > Coriobacteriaceae > Collinsella. The sequence continues at coordinate 2,224 of URZN01000268.1, forward strand.
ATACATGCCGAGGCGCGCCGTGAGGGCGCCGACAAACGCGATTTGGCCAAGCGCCGTCTGCTGCCGTTCTACCAGCGGGTTAAACGTGAGGAGCCGGCGCGGTGGGCTGGGTGGAATGTCGACGCCGATCTGGAACGTCGGTTGCTGCAAGTGCTGAGGATGAAGCCTCGTCGCACGGCTTCGGGCGTGGCGACCATTACCGTCATCACCAAGCCCTGGCCGTGCTCGGGCGATTGCCTGTTTTGCCCCAACGATCTGCGCATGCCCAAAAGCTATCTGCACGCCGAGCCGGCGTGCGCCCGTGCAGAGCAAAATTGCTTTGACCCGTATCTGCAGGTGAGCGCTCGTCTGACCGCGCTTTCGCAGATGGGGCATGCGACCGACAAGATAGAGCTCATCGTGCTCGGTGGCACCTGGAGCGACTATCCGCAAGGGTACCAGACATGGTTTATGTCGGAACTTTTCCGTGCGCTCAATGACGATGCCGTCGCCGGCGTGGCGGCAAACCCCATGTTGGCGCGTCCGGGCATCAGTCGTGCCGAGGCGGGGCGTCTGCTCGATGACGCTCCCGCCGATGCCCTGCCGCCGGTGGTAGTAGAGCGCCGCGAGCGCTATCGGGCCTGTCTCTTATACACATCTGACGCTGCCGACGA
>URZN01000269.1 GCA_900552345.1 uncultured Collinsella sp.
CCGCCAAACTGACCGACGATATAGGTACCGATAAGCGTGTATGCCTGCTGAAAGAACGAACTAAAGAAAATGGGAACGCACAGCGACAGCAGCTGCTGCCAAATGACACCCTGCGTTACATCGATAGCCGTAGATTTCTTAGCCACACGCCCTCCCCACTAGCGTACGCCAAACAACACATCAATAGTACGGCAAAGCCGCTATCAGCTTAACACCGACCGAAGGCAGTCGAAACACCTCTGGCGGCAAAGCTCGAGAGCACCCCGCTAGTGATACAGCCCCGGCTGGTAGTGGTACTCGTTGCTCACATGCGGGCACAGCTGCCAAAAGGCGACGGCACTTGCCGCGGCCACGTTGAGCGAATCGACCCCATGCGCCATCGGAATACGCACGGCGCGGTCACAGCCTGCAATGGTCTTGGCGCCCAAGCCAGCACCCTCGGTGCCCATAAAGATTGCCAGGCGGTCAATCTCCTGCAGCGCGGGATCGTCCAATGACACCGAATCATCCGTCAACGCCATGGCGGCACACGAAAAGCCGGCATCGCGCAGCGCCGCCAGCCCATCATGCGGCCATACGCGCGCCTCGCTGCCAATGCGTGTCCAGGGCACCTGGAACACCGTGCCCATGCTCACGCGGGCCGAGCGACGGTACAGCGGGTCACAGCACGTGGGGCTCACCAAAATACCATCGACGTTCAGCGCAGCCGCCGAGCGGAAAATCGCGCCGACGTTGGTGTGGTCGACAATGCCCTCAAGCACGCACACGCGCACCGGGCGCTCCCCCGCCGCCTCGACGACGCCACCCAAGAACTCATCAACCGGAATCTGACGCGGGCGACGGAACGCCGCGAGCGCACCGCGCGTCACGTTAAAGCCCGTCAGCTGCTCCATAAGCTCCATCGAGGCCACGAACACGGGAACCGGGCCCGCACCTTCGCGTACTGCCAGGCACTCAAACAGCGGCATCATCTGGTCGAGCCAGCGTTCGCCCAAAAGAAAGCTCACCGGCTCGTATCCGGCGCGCACCGCGCGCTCGATAACCTTGGCACTCTCGGCGATAAAGATGCCCTTTTGCGGCTCCAGCACGCAGCGAAGCTCGCGCTCGGTCAGTCGCACGTAGGCATCGAGCCGCTCGTCCTCGAGCGAATCGATTCGCAGCACCTCAACGGCATCAGTCATAGCAGCCAGCCCGCACCCTTCTTTACAGCACCTATACAAATATCGGGGCAACGCCATGCGCCGCCCCGCCACTCATTCCAACCCGATAATACCGAAGCGATAATCGGGTTTACGCATTAACGCGACGATACGTCACGAACTCATATTTGAGGCCCTCATCGCCCTCTCCGGCAGCGACAACCGCCGATTCGCTGGCCCGCGCAATCTCCCACGCGGGATCGGCATCCAGATCGGGAAAGTACGTATCCACGTCATGCACGCAATGGTTATGCGTAACCTCGGCCTCGACGCAATACGGCAAGAACTGTCGATACACCTCGCCGCCGCCAATCACCCACGCAATGGGCTCATCGGCCACGGCGGCCAAGGCCTCGTCGACGCTATGCACCACGTCGACACCCTCGGCAGCAAAGCTCTCGTCGCGCGTGAGCACGATATTGCGGCGATTCTTGAGCGGTCGTCCGCCGGGAAAACTCAGAAGTGTCTTGCGTCCCATAATGACCGGGCAACCTTTGGTGCACGCTACAAAATGGCGCATATCGGAGCGATTGGACACGACCATGTCACCCTCGCAGCCAATGCCCCAGTCATCGCACACAGCGACAATGGCAGAAAGCTTACACGTCATGCGCGTCACCTACACCGCAATGGGGATGTTCTTGACCTGCGGGCCGTGCTCATAGCCCTCAACAATCAGATCATCGGTCGTAAACGCGTAGAAATCATGCACATCGGGGTTGAGCGTTACCTTGGGAGCCGCAAACTGCGGGCGCTCGATAAGCTCGCGGACGATATCGACATGACGGTCGTAAATATGGGCATCGGCGATCACGTGCAGCAACTCGCCAGGAATCATATCGACCGACTGCGCAACCATCATCAGCAGAATGGCATACTGGCACACATTCCAGTTGTTCGCGGCCAAAATGTCCTGGCTACGCTGGTTGAGAATCATGTTGAGCGTCGGTTTGTCATCCTGCGGGCGCTGCGTCACGTTATACGTCACGCTGTAGGCGCACGGATACAGGCGCATCTCGGACAGATCGCTAAACACATAGGTGTTCGTCATAATGCGGCGGCTGTACGGCGTGTTCTTAAGGTCGTACAGCACGCGGTCCATCTGGTCAAAGTCACCCTCGGCATAATGGCTCTTCTGGCCAATCTGATACCCGTAGGCCTTGCCGATGGAACCGGTCTCGTCGGCCCACTCATCCCAGATATGGCTGTTGAGGTCATGCACGTTATTGGACTTCTTCTGATAGATCCATAGGATCTCGTCCATAGCAGATTTGAGGGCCGTACGACGCAGGGTAAGAGCCGGAAACTCCTCACGCAGGTCGTAGCGGGCCGTGACACCAAAGTTTTTAATGGTATAGGCAGGGGTGCCATCCTCCCACACCGGGCGGACCTTTTGGCCCTCGGTGGTGGTGCCATGGTCCAGAATATCGCGGCACATGGTTACAAACTGTTGATCAGCTTTGCTCATTGACCCTCCTGTCAGTCGCCTACAAGCGAGATTCATTGTAGCCCAGGCGCACGCGGCCCCACAGCCCAAACATAAGCCCTCATTTTCTGACATATGCCAAAAATGCCTTGCGCAAATCTGCGCGTTCGCTAATCTATTGTTGACATATGTCAGATAAGGAGTGCACATGGCAGGAAGACGCGAGAAAATACGCCGTGTTGGGATC
>URZN01000270.1 GCA_900552345.1 uncultured Collinsella sp.
TTGCGACACTTGAGCAGACGCCTGCAGACGCGATTCAGCTGCTACAGGAATATGCTTCGCGAACGGTCGCCATGGACGTCGTTGAACGTTACGACGTCAAGAACCCTCGCCTGGCATCGCTGTTCTTGACGCGGTGTATGGCATCTTCGGGACGAGAGCTGTCAGTGAACAAAGTGTACAACGAGTTCAAGAGCAGACAGATACCCGTCAGTCGTAATTCGCTTAGCGATTTACTTGAGTATTATGAGGACGCCTACCTGTTATTTTCTGTGCCGGAGTTCACGCGTTCACTGGCAAATAACATGCGGTCTGCGTCTAAGGTCTACGCTGTCGACCCTGCGATGTTTGGAGCATTCTCTCCGGCATCGGCATTGGGCCAGGGCCAGAGGCTCGAGACCGCAGTGTTCAATGCGCTAAGAAGAAGGACTCCCGCGGTGAGGACCGGCTCGGTCTGCCGCCTGCTGATCAAAGAGAAGAGCAAAAGCCATGAGGTGGACTTTGTGGCTGGGGACGCGCTTCTCATGCGGGCTTATAGCCTGATTCAGGTGAGTGCGGATATGGCAAGTGAGAAAACGCGCGAGCGCGAAATTGCCGCGCTTGATGCCTCGATGGCCCAGTTTGATCTTGGCGAGTCGGCAATCGTTACCATGGATGAACAGACCGATATTCCATGCGAGCACGGTGTGGTACACGTTATGCCCGCATGGAAGTGGCTCCTTGCCTAATCATCTATGGACCTGTGGGGTCAGGACCTCCTGGCTCCTTCATCACGGTTGGGGAGCACCTTGCTGCGCCAGGCTAGTCCTGGGCTTTGATACTCGGCAGCAGGATCTGCGCGAGGTAGTCGGTTTCGAGCTTAGTGGCACCATCGGCCTTGCCGTCTTTACCCACCAGGTCGTTCTTGATCTGGCTATACGTATAGCGGTTGCCGGTCGTAAGCTCGACAAGCTCAATGGCCGTGTCCATGGGGTAGGTCGACACGGGGTCTTGCGTGCGCCCGTTGATGGTCTGGGGCACCACGTACGGATAGACGGGGCCGCTGGCGTAGACGGTATAACCGTTGCCTAGATTGGCCGCACCCAAAACCGTATCGCCTTCATCGGGCGTAAAGCTCTCGCCGTCGCGCACCGTGACGAGCGTCACGAGCGGTGTGTTGGTGTCGCCGTCCAGATAAATGCACAGCGTGTCGCCGTTTTGCCAGGTTGCGACCTTGCCATACCACTCAACCGGAATATCGAGCTGGTAGAGGTCGGTTGCCTTGTGGCGAGCGTCAGCATCACGGGATGCCTGTGCCTTTTGCGCGCTCACGGCATTGACGGCGGCGTCGCGCCGCGCGGTTGCCGCCTGCTGAAGTATCTTGGCGGCCGCGGCGGAGCTCGCACCGCCTTCCTCGGCATACTTGGCAGCGGCATCGATCTGGTCGTCAGTCACCGTGTCGGCCGAAGGCACCTTGAGCTTAAAGGCGGCCTGGGCACTTAAATCCTGTCCATCGCTCTTAACGGTGACCTGCGTCTTGGTGGTTGGGACGGTATAGATGGTGCCGTCGGCCGCGATGGGGGAGGCAGCGATGGAGAGCGTGTAATCGCCGGGCAGCAGTTTGATGCCGCGGCCGTGCTCGTCAACATAGAGCGTTTCGCTCACGGAGGAGCCATCAGCGTCCTGACCGCTCACCTGTACGGGAATCTTGGAGCCGGCGGAACAGTCGAGGCCCGCGGCATGCACGCCAATCTGCACCGACATCATCGTGTGGGCATTGGCGGCGGTGATGGCAGCCTGCTCTTGCCGGTATCCGTTCCAGGCTGCGTAGCCTGCGCCGCCGGCGACGAGCGCGACGGCCACAACGCCGGCAACCATCAGGTTGCGGCGCTTGGGCGACATCTTGCGATGACGAACCTCGGCTTCGCGTGCCGAAGGAACGGACGGTAGGGGAATATCGCCCATGGCGATGGTCTCGTCCACGGCAGGAGCGGAGCCCAGGCCGGGAAGCTCGCGGGTCAGGGAATCTTCGGCCGGCAAGCTGCCGAGCAAGATGGTTTCCTCGCTCGTGTCGGATTCGGGCTGGTCGTCGGCCTCGCATTCGGATTCCTCGTGCCCCGCCTCGTCTTCGGTGGGCGCGGCGCCATCGTCTTCTGCATCCTGATCATCGGACTGCGCCTCGGCTTCCGACTCATCCTGCACATCAATGCCCGAATCGTCAAGCGCAATCTCATCAAGTGAAATCCGGTCTAGGCTCTCCAGGGCCTCGGCACACGCTTCTGCATCTTGGGCCGCATCCTCTTGGCCCATCGTCTCATCTTTCATATATCCCCCAAGCTCAATATCGGGACAACACTGTACCCAAAAACGGGACCCCATAGAGCCGCCGCATGATTTGAAATCCGATTTTATATATGCGCATGTTTTTGAATAGATGAATAGAGACGCAATGACAAAAGCCCCCGGAAAGCGAGTGAAACGTTTTCCGGGGGCTCTGCGAGACATTGGATTAAAAATCTGGCGAGCGGGCCTATGCCCAGGCGCCAACAGCGACCAACATGTTACTCGGCGTGCGCGTAATCTACCTTGGCGCGGCGAGCGGTAGCCTTCTCCCAATCGCTGGTGCCCTCAAAGACATCCTGCTTGTAGGGGTTGCGGCCGAGCTTCTTGGCGCGGTAGGCGATGTAGATGATCGCGGAGATGTTGGCGACCAGCGCGGCGATCGAGACCGCGGTAGCGGCGCCGGGGTCGAGCGTGGAGTGGGTCACAAAGATGGACTCCTCCTGGAAGTACGGGAACACCTGGGCAAACATGCACCAAATGGCCAGCGTAAAGGCGCGGTTCTGAATCCAGCCGCCCTTGTTCCAGATA
>URZN01000271.1 GCA_900552345.1 uncultured Collinsella sp.
AGTTGTAGTAGGAGGTGTCGACCATGGGGCCGGACTCGACGGTGTAGCCGATGCCGCAGAAGATGTCCTCGGCCTCCTCGATGATCTGCTTGATCAGGTGCTGGTGACCGATCTGCGGACGGATGCCCGGCAGCGTGATGTCGACGGCCTCGTGCTCGAGCGCGTGCTTGAGGGCGGCAGCCTTCATCTCGGTGGTGCGCTCGTCGAGCATGCCCTCGATCAGCTGGCGCATCTCGTTGGCGCGCTTGCCCATCACGGGACGATCCTCGGGGGCGAGCTTGCCCATCATGCGCATCAGGCCGGTGATGCGGCCCTTGCGGCCGAGCAGCTCAACGCGCGCAGCCTCGAGCTTGGCGGCGTCGTCGGCGCCTGCGACGAGCTCCTTGGCCTCTTCCTCGAGTTTGACCAGATCATCAATCAGACTCATGTCTTCCCTTTCGTCTCTCGCGTCCCCCGCTTGCGGCGACCGATGTCGGCCGGTAGCTGCGAAAACGCGGCCCGGTTCGGTAACAAAAAACCGTCCTCGGGCATTTGCTTTGCCCAAGGACGGTTAAATTCCGCGGTACCACCTTGTTTGACCCGGCGGATGTCTGGCCCGTCGCGCCCACTCTTTGCCCCTTGTCGCGAGGCTCACGGCTTCCCTACTGGGGACATCGCCGCCACTGGCCGCGCGCCCGTTGAGGTTGCTGCTCGGGAGTGAACGCTTGGCCCTTGCCACCGCAGGAAGGCTTGCAGCCCATGACCTTCCCTCTCTTGCCGGCGACGCGGCGGGCAAAACCCTCTCCGTCAACGCATTGGGCTATAGGATAGCACATTGTGTGGGCGCATCGCCGCGTTCCATTTTGTTCGTGCTGGGTACAAGGCAAGTAGCTGTGCAAACTGGCCGTGCGCCTATCCGTGGTGCTCGGCTCGCGAGATCAAGGATATGGTATGGGAAAGAAACTCGATAAGAAAGCCAAGCCCGCAGCGGGCAAGACGCCCAAAGGCATGAAGGTCGATAAGGCCGTCAAAAAATTCCGCAAGCTCGAGGGCAAGCTGTGGACCCGCGAGTACCTGCTCAAGATTGCCGAGTTTGACGGCGCGACCATTGCTCCCGCCAACGGTGCCGCCGCCCGTGCCGACGCCATGGGCACCCTTGCCGGCGAGCACCATAAGCTCCTGACCAGCGAAAAGTCTGTCGAACTCGTGCGCTCGCTGGCACGCGAGACCGTCGCCGGCGGCAAGATCGACGACCCGCAGCTGCTCGACGAGATCCGCGTGCTCGGCCGCGACCAGCGTGAAGCGAGCGTCATTCCCACCGAGGAGGCCGAGGCCTGGACCAGGCTCACCTGCGAGGCCGACGCCGTGTGGCACAAGGCCAAGACGGCCAATGACTGGGCGAGCTTTGAGCCCTATGTAGATAGAATCGTCGCCCAACTCAAGCATCAGGCCGAGCTCATGGACCCCAAGCGCGACCCATACGATGTTTGGCTCGACCAGTACGAGCGCGGCCTTTCCGCCAAGAGCTTCGATGCGTTTTGCGATGAGGTCAAGGCGACGGTCGTGCCGCTCGTGCACGCCATCGGCGAGCGCGGCCAGCAGCCCGCTGCCGACTTTTTGCACGCCCGCGTGCCCGAGGCCGCTCAGCGCGCCATGAGCTTCGACCTTATGAAGCTCGTCGGCCTGGGCCTGGACGACACCACGCTTGCCTTTACCGAGCACCCGTTTAGCGAGGGCTTTGCCGTGGGCGACGCGCGCATCGCGACGCACATCTACGAGGACGACTGCATCTCCAACGTCTACAGCATCATCCACGAGGCGGGACACGCCATGTACGAGCTGGGCGTCAATCCTGCCTATGCGCGCACCTGCCTGGAGGGCGGCACTTCCATGGGCATCCACGAGAGCCAGAGCCGCTTTTTCGAGAACACCGTGGGTCGCAGCCGCGCCTTTATGGGCCCGCTGCTCGAGGTGCTGCGCCGTCACGCGCCCGAGGTCTATGGCAGTGTGGACGAGGATACGCTCTACCATGCCGTGAACATCGCACGGCCGTCGCTGATCCGCACCGAGGCGGACGAGCTCACCTATCCGCTGCACGTTATGGTGCGCTACGAGATCGAGCGCATGCTGTTTGCCGGCGAGGCCACGGCCAAGGACATCCCCGCGCTTTGGAATCGCTTTATGGACGAGTACCTGGGCATTCCCGTTCCCGACGACACGCGCGGCTGCCTGCAGGATACGCATTGGAGCGGCGGCTCATTTGGTTACTTCCCCACCTATGCGCTGGGCAGCGCCTACGACGCCATGTTCGTGCCGGCCATGTGCCGCGACGGTGTCGACCTTACCGGTGCCTGCGCGAGCGGCGATCTGGCGCCCGTCCGCGCCTGGCTGGGCGAGCACATTTGGCAGTGGGGTCGCGCCAAGGACGCGCCGGAGCTCATCAAGGGCGCATGCGGCATGGACTTTGACGCCCGTTACTACTGCAGCTACCTGCAGGACAAGTTCACCACGCTGTACGAGCTGTAAAGCTTAGGCACACGCCAACGCAAAGGGGCGCCGCAGGATCTATCCCGCGGCGCCCCCTTTTCACCTAGTCATTGGGGACGTTCTTTAATAACTAGTCGTTTGGGACACTCTTTGCCAGCCAGAAACCCGACACATAGGAACCCAGCACTTGGGGACGTTCCTTATGTGCCGGCACTTTAGGAAAGTCCCCAAGTGCCGGATGGCAAAGAGTGTCCCCGATGGCTAGTCGTTTAAGAACGTCCCCAATGACTACCCGCGGTTTGGTAAAACCGCGTAGCTACAGAGCTTCGAGTGCGGCGGCGATGCGCTTCATGGCCTGTCTCTTATACACATCTCCGAGCC
>URZN01000272.1 GCA_900552345.1 uncultured Collinsella sp.
GCGCCGGACTCGCCGGAGATGACGCGCGGGTCGCCCTTCTCGGGGGCGCCCAGGGTGCGCATGCCGCGAGCGGTGACCCAGTCGGGGCAGGACACAAAGGCAGTGACGTGGTTGCGCAGGATATCCCAGCCCAGGATGTTGGGCTCGCCGCAGCACAGGCCGGCCATGATGGAGGGCATGTCGCCGTCCACAATGCGGGGATCGCCGTCGCCGGCGGCAGCGCCCTTGTACAGGCAGGCGGCCGGAGCGCACTCGACCACAACGAAGGTGGGCGGGTTATCGGGATACAGGTTGGTGAAGTAGCCCACCACAGCGCCGGCCAGAGAGCCTACGCCAGCCTGGACAAAGACATGCGTCGGGCGGTTGATGGCCATCTCGCGCAGCTGCTCGGCAGCCTCGGAAGCCATGGTGCCGTAGCCCTCCATGATCCAGGACGGGATCTTCTCGTAGCCCTCCCAGGCGGTGTCCTGAACGATGACGCCGCGCTCGCAGGCATCGGCCTCGGCGGCGGCCATGCGCACGCACTCGTCGTAGTTGACCTCTTCGATGGTCACCGTGGCGCCCTCGGCGGCGATGTTATCGAAGCGGGGCTTGGTGGAACCTTTGGGCATGTGCACGACGGCCTTCTGGCCCAGCTTGTTGGCAGCCCATGCCACGCCACGGCCATGGTTGCCGTCGGTGGCGGTAAAGAAGGTGGCCTGGCCAAAGTCCTTGGCAAGCTGATCGGAGGTCAGGTAATCGAAGGTGCAGTCGGCAACGTCCTTGCCGGTCTCGTCGGCAATATAGTTGGCCATGGCAAACGAGCCGCCCAGGACCTTAAAGGCGTTGAGGCCAAAGCGATAGCTCTCGTCCTTAACGCACAGGTTGGACAGGCCCAGGCGCGCAGCCTGACCGTCCAGGCGAGCAAGCGGAGTAACGGTATATTGAGGGAACGACTGGTGGAAGGCACGGGCCTTCTTCACGTGGTCGAGGCTCATGATTCCCAAGTGCTTGTCATCGCTCTTGGGCATCGTGTTGCCCGCCCACTGGATCTTATCGGCCATACGGTGAACTCCTTAAGTCCTCTCTTGCCGGCCCCCGCATACGCGTTTCAGCCCATTCCCATTTATGCGACTGAACTTTTATGTGGATGCCAAACAAAAAGTTTGTTAGTACTGTTCTATCACACTTTTTGATTGGCAAACCTAACAAATTGTTTGTTGCCGTAATCGGTACCTTTTCGCCGCCGAACGGTCACATAACGCAGCGACGCTTTCGTTATTTGCGAACAAGTGGGGTTTATGGCAAAGTGAGCCCAAACTAATTTTTAGGAAGGCACCCATGACCCCCGCACAGATAGAGTTTTACAAGCGCCTTGCACACGGCCTGGCGCTCCAGTTTGGCCCCAACTGCGAAGTCGTCGTCCACGACTTGGAGACCGAGGACGTGGACCACTCCATCGTAGTGATCGAAAACGGCCACGTCAGCGGGCGCAAACTAGGTGACGGCCCCAGCCATATTGTGCTTGAGTCCATGCACGAGGGCACCACCGACGTGCGCGACCGCGAGCCATACCTCACCAAAACCACCGACGGCAAGCTGCTCAAGTCCTCGACCATCTTTATCCGCAACGACGAGGGCAAGCCCGTCGGCATTTTGGGCATTAACTTTGACATTACGCTCATGAAGGCTTTTGAGCGCTCGCTCGACGCGCTCACCGGCACGGGCGACAAGGGATACACCGAGCCCGAGCCCATCACCAAAAACATCGGCGACCTGCTCGAAGATCTGCTGCGCGAGTGTGAGCAATACGTGGGCAAGCCCGCAGCCCTTATGACCAAAGATGAGCGCATTCGCGCCATTGGCTACCTCGACCGTCGCGGCGCCTTCCTTATCTCCAAATCGAGCGAGCGCGCCTGCGAGTTCTTTGGCATCTCAAAGTACAGCTTCTATAGCTACCTTAACGAGGCAAAGGCTGCCGCCGGCGACAAATAGTCAGCGTGCCTGCGCCCCCTCCCCTTTTGGGCGCGAGTTCTGGAATGCACGAATCCGAGAGTCGGCCGCAAGGTAAGTTCCATATAATCGATGAATGCGATTATTTCGAAAGGATGGAACAAGATGGGGTCGAGCAACGCATCACGCAACGGCCGCGGAGGCACCGTTTCTGGCGCCAGGCATGCGAAACGCGCGTTTGACGAGGGCGAAGACGATCTGTTTGCGCTGAGCCTCGACGACGTGATGAGCGACCGCCCCTGGACCGCCGAGGAACTCATGGGCGGCGGAGCTCGCCCGACAAGTGCAAAGCCCGCACCTTCCGCCACGCCCGCACCGGCATCCGTGCCCGCGGACGACTTTGCCACCCGTCCCATCGTGCAGACAAAGCGTAAAGCCGCCCCTGCGCCCCGTCCTGCTAGCGATCCGTCCGAGACGGCGGCGTTTCTCGCTGCAGCGGCACAGCGCCCCACGGCAGACAGCACGATTCGCTACGCTGCCCCGCAGCAGCCGGCATACACGGCTCCCGAGCCCGAGCTCGAGCCCGAGCTCGAGCCGCCTGTCATGGATCTGGATGATCTTTCCAACCGCCAGTTTGCCTTTGATTCCTGGGCGGCGGCAGATCTGGACGAGACCTCGAGCGGCATGCCGGCGCTCGACGTTCCGGTAAACCCCCTGTTTGCGGCTGCCGAGGAACGCAACTCCGCATACGACAACACCGCAGCATACGACAACCGCCCGAGCGAACAACCTCGCGCCGGCCGCATCGAAACCGAGGATTACGGCCAAACGTCGAGGGGCTATTCTCGCGACCCGTTTGCCGCCGCGCCCGCCCCCGATTACAACCAAGCGAGCGTAAAGGCAGCCTCGGCAT
>URZN01000273.1 GCA_900552345.1 uncultured Collinsella sp.
GGAGTAGTGACCCAGGAAGGCGCCGTCCATGATGAAGTCGGTGTAGAAGGCGTTGTACAGGTCGGCGGCGTGCTGGTCGGCGGGCGAGTCGGTGGCAGGATATGCCGGCGTCAGGACGTTGACCATGCCAATGCGTCCGCCCAGGTGCTCGGTCTCGTCAAGATCCTTATACAGGTTGACGGCGCGGGCGTGGGCAACGAGCTCGTTGTGCTGGCTCTGGATGCCGCTCGTCACATCAAAGTGATGGTTGGGCGGGAAGTTGCCTTGGATGTATTGGGAGTGCGAGAGGCTGATGAGCTCGTTGATGGTGAACCAATTCTTGACCTCGCGGAACTCGCGGAAGCAGAACTCGGCATAGCGCACATAGGCGTCGACGGTCTTGCGGTTGAGCCAGTCGCCCTGGTTGAACAGGGCGGCGGGGGAGTCAAAGTGATGCAGGGACACATAGGGCTCGACGCCATACTTTTTGCAGCAGGCGAACAGCTCGTGGTAGTGCTTAACGCCCTCGGCGAGGGGTTCGGCATCGTCGCCGTTGGGGAAGATGCGGGTCCAGGCGATGGACACACGAATGGCGTTGAGTCCATGCTCGGCAGAAAGGCGGATATCCTCCTCGTAGCGGTTGTAGAAATCACTGGCCGGGTCGGGCAAAAAGCGACCCTGGGCGACAAGGTAATCGTCCCACATGGTCTTACCCTTGCCTGCCACCTTCGTGGAACCTTCCGTTTGGTACGCGGCGGTTGCGGCGCCCCAAACAAAGCCCTTCGGCAGCTGCTGTACGCGGTTTAGCAAAGACATATGCATACACCCTCTCGTCTCGCTGTTCGATATTGTGCGTTTGCGCTCAGGAGGCTCCCTGGTTAGCGTTCAGCGGTGAAAAAGCCCGATAAACACTATCTTAAAATGATTAGAACCAAAATGAGCACGTGAACATTTGACAATGAGCACGTTAACATCCGGCTGGGATGTATAGAAACAAAACAACTTCAAACAGCCGCGAACGGTTGTATTTGTTCGGTAAGCGGTTTTGATTGACAGAAGTTTTCATGTTGTGGTATATGGCTCGGGTATCATGAGCACGTTATCAATGTATGTACGATGCGCCATGGGCGCGGGGAATAGTTGGGAAGCAGGTTAGCGTGGAAGGCATGGATCAGCAGACAAGGAATGGTCGTTCGGCGAGCGCGGCAGAGGTTGCGGCGCTCGCTGGCGTGAGCCGCCAGACTGTGTCTCGCGTGGTCAACGGTATGCCCAACGTGACGGAAAAGACGCGCAAGCGTGTGCTGGCCGCCATGGAAGAGCTGGGCTTTCGTCCCAATTTTGCTGGAGCGGCGTTGCGCGGCGGGTCGTATCGTTCTATTGGCCTGTGCATGTACAACATCACACGTGTCGGTAACCTGGCGACGCTCGAGGGTATCATGCAAGCGGCGCGCGAGCACGATTTTGCCGTCACTATGATCGAGATGGGCGGCGACAAGCCCTATGCACTTGCCGATGCCTCGCGCCGCATGGTCGAGCGACCCGTCGACGGCATGATTCTCAACATGAACCGCATGGCTCCCGATTTTGAGGAGTTTGTTCCCCAGCCGGGAGTGCGAACGGTCATCCTGTCCATGTATGCGCATCCGCGCTGCACGACGATCGACTCCGACCAGTATGGTTCGTGCGAGCTGTTGACCAATTATCTGCTGGAACATGGTCACTCGAATATGCGGTTTGTGGCGGGTCCGGAAAACTCGATTTCCTCGCGTTTTCGTGAGGCCGGTTGGCGCGATACGCTGGGTCGTGCTCATGTCGATGCCGCTCCGATGCTGCGTGGCGATTGGAGTGCGGACAGTGGGTACGCCATGGGCGAGCGGATTGCGGCCGAGGTGCTTGCCGGCGGGTCGCAGGCGCCGACTGCCGTGCTTGCGGCAAATGACCAGATGGCGCTGGGCGTTATCGCCGCGCTCGAGAACGCGGGCCTGTCCGTGCCCGACGACGTGAGCGTGGTTGGTATCGACGACGCACTCGAGGGACTTGTTCCTCACAATCGGCTGACGACGCTGCGATTTGATTTGCGCGGTGTCGGTAAGCTTGCGTTTGAGGCGGCGATTGGAGAGAGCTCGTCTATCGAGGCGATTCATGTGCCGAGCACGCTGGTCGAACGCTCGACTGTTAGGGACATACGGGGTTAGGTCCTACTCCGTTTGTCTCGATTTGTAACAGGTAGACGGTCAAAAGCGGGCTACGTGTTACAGATTTAGATTCTGCGGAAAGAGCAATCCTGTTCGTCTCAATCTGTAACAGCTAGGACCCAAAAACTCGGCTAGATGTTACAGATTGAGACAAACGGACCCCGAACCGCCCAAAAAGACCGGGGGCGGCGCGCCGTGTGACGTGCCACCCCCGGCTGAGAAATGGGGGACAGGTTATGTGGGCGGTGCAACTCCGCCAACCGCTCGTCGCAAGCCGCTAGTCCAGACGACGGGTTTGCGCCACGTGCTTATACCAGTATGCGCTTGCCTTGGGTGTGCGCTTTTGGGTTTCAAAGTCAACGTAGAAGAAGCCGTAACGCTTGTTGTAACCGTTGGTCCAGGAGAACTGATCCTGCAGGCTCCACAGGAAGTAGCCGCCTACGTTGACGCCAACCTCCATGGCCTTGAGCAACCAGCGCAGGTGCTGCTCGATGTAGTCGATGCGCGGCTGGTCGTCCACAAAACCGTCCTTGTAGGGGTCCTTGTAGCCCATGCCGTTCTCGGTGATGAAGATCTGCTTGTAGTTGGGGTAGCGCTGCTTAATGTAGACGAGCAGATCGAACAGGCCCTCGGGATAGATGATCCAGTCCCAGTCGGTGGTGGGGAT
>URZN01000274.1 GCA_900552345.1 uncultured Collinsella sp.
GCGACTGCACGTTTGTAGATATCGATGACGGCAAGCTCGAGGGCCGTACCTCGATGTACGACAACGTTTCGTTCTACACGGCGGCCGTCAAAAAGGTACTGCCCAACTGGGCTTCGCTTGCCTATAACATCCTTGGCTATGGCGGAGGCGACGACTCCAAGGACTTTTTGTACTGGGACCACGCCGGTAAGGGCTTTGAGAAGGACTTTGGTAAGGGTCACTACATCTATCTCTATGATGCGCTTTCGGGCGGCAACGGTGAGCATTCCGATGGTGCCGATAAATCGAAGCAGAGTGGCCTGACATCTGCAAAAAGCCTCAATGCGGTTTACGAGCGCTTGACCGACGATATCGCCGGCTGTATCGGTCACAAGTTGAAGGGCCCCGATTTCCGTAAAAACGTGCCGCTCGACGGACTGTCGAAAGACACGACTGAGCAGGACGTCATCTATGCCACCATTGCTTGTGTCGACAAGCTCGGCGGCACCTATCAGTACGATTTCAATGGCTTTGGCATCGCGTTCTATAACTTTAGAGTTCAGCAGCTCAACAGCGTGAACAAGCTTAACTGTGCGCCCGAGGACGCGCCGGGCTATTCCTTTGTCGATTCTAAGACTGAGCAGGAGCTCGTTACCTCGGCACTTAACGTCGGCTATGAGGACGCCTCGCAGAGCATCACGCTCGCCCGCGGTACCGAAGAGACAGTCGGCACGAGCACTTCTGAATCCGCATCGTATTCCAAAGGCGGCTCGTGGGGCGCATCGGTGAGCCTCAAGGAGTCGCTGGGCGTGCCCGCAACAGCGAGCGAGGAGATCGAGACTTCGTTTTCGGCCGAAACCACGATGTCCCAGTTGTGGGAGGCGAGCAAGACCGAGGAACAGTCGATCACCACAACGGACAATCAGTCGGTTACCGTCAACATGACGATCCCGGCGCACACGCAGGTCAATAGCAAGCAGACGAGTTCTACCACGACGCTGTCCGAGGACTATGACCAGCCGGTGGGCGTGACGTTCGACGTGATCATCTTTAACATGAACGGCGAGTGCTACGACGACAACGCCGCCGTGCAGGAGTTCCATACCGCCGGTTATGACCAGCGCTCGTTCTACACCACCTTTGGTGATCAGTCGACCGACGCCGTGCAGAACCTGTTCCTGCGCTCAATCGCTCATCGTGGCGACGATGGCTACGATACCACCGCCGGAAACGTCACGAGCTGGTCGCATCGCACCAACAACCACATGGTGCGCGCCATCGATTGGAATTCGGTCCTGGCCGATCGCGAGGTGCCTTCGCGCAACGGTGGCGCCCCGCGCACGTGCAACGTGCTCAATGACATGGCCGCGACCTATCCCATGTCCATTACGGGTTCCAATCTGTCGTTTGAGTCGGTGACGGTCGATACGCAGTTGGGCACGCCGCAGCCCATTAAGCCCATCTCCAAGATTCTCGTGTCGCTGCAGACCGATAAGACCCGAAGGCTTACGGTGGGAGAGGAAGACCCCATCTCTTCCTATCGCGTGCGTGCAAGGGACGAGGACGATGTTGACTACTACGGCTTTGTGAAGTCGTCGGGCGACTGGCGCGTGGTGGACAAGAAGGGCAAGGAGTGCAAGTCCGACGTCATCGAGATCCAGACCGACCCTGTCACCCACGAGCAAGTCGTGGTGGGTAAAAAGGCCGGCACCGCCTACGTAAAGTACTTTATCCCCGAGGACACCTATGTGGACGTGAACGGGCATGTCTCGACCAATGACGAGATCGACGCCGCGGCCTACAAATATAAGGTAAGCGACGTGGCGCCCGAGCCGTTTAACGGCAGTATCAAACTCGAGGGCTCGGCACAGGCCGTCGTCGGCGTCGAGGAAAATCTCAACGGCATCGAAGGCCTGACGGCTACGGTCTATGACACGACGGGCAAGGAAGTCGATAGAGTCTGCAGCTGGGAGGCCCAGGAGCTCGAGAGCAAGGGAATTTCGGTCGCGACAGACGGCACGATGACCATCTCGCAACCGGGCACCTTCCATGTTCGCGCCTTTATTGATGGCGTGTATTCCGATTGGGCCGAGGTCGTCGCCGCGCCCGCACCGGTCGACCCGATGACGACCGTGGTCGAGACACCGGTGAGCGTTACGTCCGTTTCTTCGGGGGATTCTTCGGCAACGACGGATAGCACGCCCCCTGCCCAGGGAGAGCAGGCCGTTTCCGATGCGAACGCGGCCGAGTCTGCTCCGGCGAGCGACGATGCCGCTGCAGTGACTGGCGACACCGCGCCCACCGCCGCGAAGGATGCCTCGCCGATTCCTACGGGCCTCGTTACCGTTTTGACCGATATCTGCCGCTACGGCATCGATCACGGCCTCATCAGCACATCAAACAAGGAAGAGATGACCAAGCAGGACTTCGACATCTTAGGCATCCTGTACCTGATGGCGGACAGCCAGGACCTGGTGCCCCAAGACGCCGAGGACGCGATGAGCGAATGGGTCCATGACAACTATAATGACGAAGAGCTTGCCACCTGGAAGCAGCATGCGCTTTCGGTGTTGCTCGAATACGGCTATATTGCGCCCGGAACGACCGTGACGACGCCGACGACTGATGCTGCGGCCGGCGCATAAGTGCAGAAAGAGTGCGTGTTTTTGTCTTTTTGCGCACGGGCAAAATAGTTCTTGCAGCCAAGGTTGTGGCGTGTATACTCGAATACGTTTGTTCAACTACGTGCCGGCCAAGGTGGTACGGCACCTCTAGAAGAGTAAGGAATTGCACATGGATTACATCCGCGCAATCGAGCGTCAGCAGATCCGCGAGGACAT
>URZN01000275.1 GCA_900552345.1 uncultured Collinsella sp.
GTATAAGAGACAGGCCCCACAGGCCGGCGAGTGCGATGATCTCGGAGGCGTTGCCGCGTACGATGGCGGGCTTGTACTGCTTGAGCTCGTTTACCAGCTGGGTGCGCAGGCTACCGATGCCCAGGCCAACCGGATCGAGCACCCAGGGCTTGCCGGCGTCGTGTGCCGCCTTGGCCGCGCGGGGGATCGTCTGCTCGTAGATGGGGAAGAGCGTGCCCATGTTGAGATAGATGGCGCCGCCGCCGGCAACGAGTGCCTCGCCCTCGTCGGGCAGATAGACCATGGCGGCCGAACCGCCCACGGCGAGCTGCGCATTGGCGACAAAGTCGATCGTCACCGTGTTGGTGATGGAGCCGGCCATCGGATTGGTGGCGCGAATCTCCTCCGCGGCCTTGACCATATGTTGCTTAAGCTGTTCCGAATCAATCACTGCACATGCCTCCTTGGCATAGAAAAGGGGCGCTGTGCATAGACAGCGCCCCTGTAAAGGCGGCATGCTCCCTACGCCAGCATTAACTGACAGGTTCAAAGGATTGGGCCCATGCCCTCTCAGCCTTGTGGTTTGCACCGCCGGCACTCCCGCATCGAATCTGTTGTTCCCTATACTAGCGCACCTGCCAAAAAGGGACAGGTTTATTTTGGCTGGTCGTTACAATAGGTAGGACCGATACGAATGGGGGCCTTATGATTAAACTTGTGCTGACCGATATGGACGATACGCTGATTCCAGCCGGGCATGACGGAGCCAGCGACTACGCCATCGAGGGCATTCATGCCATGCAGGCGGCGGGTCTGCACTTTGGCCCGGTTTCGGGTCGCCAGCCGTCCGCGATGGGCTGGATGTTCAAAAATCGTTCCGAGTGTTTTTCGACTGGCGCGTTCTGTAACGGCCAGGTGATGTTTGTCGACGGCGAGGTTGTTGCCTCCCGTGCGAGCGACAACGGTGCCCTCATGCGTCTTGCCGACTATCTGGAGCAAGAGACCGACGATACCTATCTGAAGGTCTATAGCCTGGGCGATGACTTTTGGGGCAACGATGCCTATTGTGTGACGAGCGACCCCGAGCGCGTTCGTCGCGCCATGGAGTCGGGTGGCAACGCGTGGCTCAAAGGCGAAGAGGCCCCGTGCCGTCCCGTCGTCGATGACGCGCCGGTGTTCAAGGCGAATATTTGGAGTGCCCGTTCGCGTGAGGAGCTCGCGGAGCTACGCGAGCGCGTTGCCGCTGAGGTGCCGGAACTCTCGCTCGTGTTTCCCAACAATCGTGTGCGCCTGTTCGACATTCTTCCAGCAGATTGGGACAAGGGTTGCGCTGCGCTGGAGTTGGCGCGCGCTTTGGGCCTGACGCCCGACGAGGTCGCCGTATTTGGCGATTCCGATAACGATTTGCCCATGATCGATGCCGTTCCCAACTCCGTTGCAGTCGCCAATGCCAACGAGGCTGTCACGGCTGCCGCGCGCTGGCATATCGGCGCTGCGGCAGACGATGCGGTTGCCGGGGCTTTGCATCAGATTGCCGCTTGCGCCGCGACGGGGGAGATGCCGCCGTTTATGCGCCTGCCGGGTACTGCCGACGCGAATCTCACGAACAGCTAAGGAGACAGCCATGAAGCTCCAGCAGCTCAGATATGTCGTCAAAGTTGCCGAATGCGGCAGCATTACCGAGGCCTCGCGCCGGCTCTTTGTATCGCAGCCTTCGATTACCGCGTCGATTCGCGATCTCGAAAACGAGATGGGTGTGCACATCTTTGAGCGCACCAACAAGGGCGTCATTGTGTCCGAGGAAGGCGAGACCTTCTTGGGCTATGCGCGCCAGGTACTCGACCAGGCCGACCTGCTCGAGGGCAAGTATAAGGGCGCATCCGAGCAGGTGCCGCACTTTAGTGTGAGCTGCCAGCATTATTCCTTTGCCGTCAACGCGTTTGTCGACGTGATCCGCGAGTTCGATGCCGCGCGTTACGACTTCACCCTGCGCGAGGAGCAGACTCACGAGATTATCGAGGATGTCGCGCATATGAAAAGCGAACTGGGCATCCTGTACTTATCCGAGCATAACCGCGAGGTCATCGAGCGCATGCTGGTGGCCAACGAGCTCGTGTTCGAAGGACTCTTCTGCGCCACGCCACATGTCTTCGTCTGCGCCGACCATCCGCTGGCGGACCGCTCCAGCGTGACGCTCGAGGATCTGGAAGACTACCCGTTCCTGTCCTACGAGCAGGGCAGCTACAACTCGTTTTACTATTCCGAGGAGCTGACCTCGACGTTCGAGCGTCGCAAAAATATCCGCGTGCGCGACCGTGCGACGTTGTTCAATTTGGCCATGGGCCTCAACGGCTACACGGTATGCTCGGGCGTGATCAGCCACGAGCTCAACGGCCCCGGCATTATCTCGATTCCGCTCGACGTGGACGAGTACATGGAGATTGGCATCATCACGCGCAAGAACACGACGCTCACGCGCTACGGTCGGGCCTATATCGACGCGATTCGTCAGCATATCTAGGCTGCTGCGCTCCGCACGGTTCAAGTCTCTTTATGACAGTCCAGACTGATATAGGAAGCATCTATATCAAACTGTTATAAACGTATATTTTACGATGGTCATATGAGCGCTCATACTCTGTCCCAGTAAAGCAACCAATGCAAAGGGAGATATCTATGAGCACTTCGATTCAACCGAACGCGCCGTTTCGCGCCGATATTGTCGGCAGCTTTCTTCGTCCGCAGGCTGTAAAGGATGCCCGTGCCGCCTATGTCGCGGGTAAACTCCTGTCTCTTATACACATCTGACGCTGCCGACGATCTTACGCGTGTAGA
>URZN01000276.1 GCA_900552345.1 uncultured Collinsella sp.
ACACGCGTAAGATCGTCGGCAGCGTCAGATGTGTATAAGAGACAGGGGCAGCGGCCATCTCGTCGTAGTGGGCGAAAATGCGGTCCTGGACCTCCTCGACGGGCTGGTCGAGCGGGTACTCCTTCTTGACGATGGCGCCGTTGACCTGCTCCCACTCGGCGACGAACTCGTCTTGGGCCTGGCAGAAGGCAGCGAGGGCCTCCTGGCCAAACTTCATAGCGGCGAGCATGTCGTCCTCGGAGATCTCCTCGGCGCCGGCCTCGACCATCGAGATGAAGTCGGCAGAGCCGCCCAGCTCCAGGTCCAGGTCGGAGTTCTCGCGCTCCTCATAGGTGGGGTTGACGATAAACTCGCCGGTCTCCACGTTGCGGCCGATGCGCACGCAGGCAAGCGGGCCCTCGAAGGGCACGCCGCCGAGCGTCATGGCCAGAGAGGCGCCCATGACGTTGATGACGTCGAAAGGGTTGACCTGGTCGGCGACGAGCGAGGTGGCGACGATGTGCACCTCGTTGCGGAAGCCGTCCGGGAAGCTAGGGCGGATCGGGCGGTCGATCATACGAGCCGTGAGCGTGGCCTTCTCGCTGGGACGGCCCTCACGCTTGAGGTAGCCACCCGGGATGCGGCCGGCGGCGTACATCTTCTCGTTGAAGTCAACGGTCAGCGGGAAGAAGTCGTAATTCTTGCGCTCCTTGGAGACGACCACGGTGTCGAGCATCGTGGTGTCGCCCTGCTTGACCAGACAAGCGCCGGTGGCCTGCTTGGCAAGCTCGCCGGACTCGAAGGTGTAGGTCTTGCCGTACAGCTCAAAGGTCTTGGATACGAGTGTCATTGTTCTCCTTTACCCCACAGGCCCCTTGCCTGCGGGCTTCTCATGTGACGCGGGCCCCCTGCCCCCGCCACGCTTCAGAGCGTGATTGTTCACGCCCTTACACAAAAAGAGCGCCCCGCTGCGCAGGACGCTCTTAGCATGTACAAATCCTTTACTGGATGTTGTCGCGGATGCCCAGAGCCTTGATGAGCTCACGGTACTCGACGATGTCGTTCTTCTTGATGTACGAGAGAAGACGACGACGACGGCCGACGAGCATGAGCAGGCCACGACGGGTGTGGAAGTCCTTCTGGTGGGACTTCATGTGCTCGGTCAGCTCCTTGATGCGCTCGGACAGGATGGCGACCTGAACCTTGGGGTTACCGGTATCGACCGGGGAGTTACCGAACTGGGCGGTCAGCTCCGCCTTGCGCTCTTTGGAAACAGTCATTGTTTCACCTTTCGTTTCGCGTCACCCGCGGGCGACTCTATTCGCCTCGGACTGGGAAGCCGCCGGTGGAGCGAGCATCCAAGGTCGAGGTACCAACAGGTCGGTATGTTACCACAAGCGGCGCGCGCCTGCGCATCATCACCGACCCAACATGAATTCCATCGCACGGAGCCGCTGATCGGTGTGCGTGGCGGCCCAAACATGCGAAAGCCCCAGCAAAAATGCCGCCGTATGCGGATCAATTCGCTCGGCCATGAGTTCATCGAACGTCATTGACATGAGGGCGCGAAGCCATGCAACCTCGCCGGTTGAGACCAACTCGGCGCCCGGAACGCTCGACGCGCACGAGCCGCACATGAGGCCGCCCGCCTGGGGCGAAAAATACGACAGCATGGGGTCTCCGCACAGCACGCAAGCCGAGAAATCGGGTCGGTAACCAACGTGCGACAGCAGTTTAAAGACAAAGGCCGCCACGAGCAGGTCCATATGTGCCGAGTCGAGCCCGCTGCCAACAAGCGTGAGCGCCCGCTGCGTGATGGCAAAGGTAAATGGATCCTCGGCATCCTCGAACGAGCACACGCGCGCAACCTCGGCAATCGCGCTGGCGGCACAGGTCGTCTCGTAGTCAGGAGCAGCACCGAGCGGCGCCTCCATAAGCTCCGCCTGGGAAACCACGTCGAGCGACCGTCCATGCGCGAGCAGCATATCGACGGTACAGAAAAGCTCGCAGCGTGCGGCCAGGCGCCCACCGGGCTTGCGGGCGCCCTTTGCCACGGCACGCACCTGCCGCCCCCGTTCGTCGAGCATCGTCAAGATCAGGTCGGTTTCCTTGAGCTTAGTCTTGTCGAGGACGAGCACCTTCGTGCGATATGTGCGAGAGCCTGCCATGAACGCCGGGGCTTAATCTTCGGCATTGTAGCCAAAGCGGCGGATTTGCGCCTCGTCATCGCGCCAGCCGGCCTTGACTTTCACGTCGAGCTCCAAGAAGACCTGAGTGCCAAAGATGCGCTCAAGATCGCGACGGGCATCGATGCCGATATGCTTGATCATCTCGCCGCCTTTGCCGATGATGATGCCCTTCTGCCCCTCGCGCTCGACGTAAATCGTGGCGTGCACGCGCAGGACCTTCTTAGTCTGCTCGAGCGCGTCACAGATGACGCCCACGGAGTGAGGGATCTCGTCGCGAGTGCGACGTAGGACCTTCTCGCGCACAAACTCGGCCACGAGGGTCTCGTCGGACGCGTCGGTGCCCATGTCCTCGGGGAACCAGCGCGGGCCCTCGGGCAAAAAGTGAGCGACGGTCTCGATAAACGCATCGACGTTGAAGTTCTTGACCGACGACGTCACGATCTCATCGTCGTATTCCATAAGCTCGTGAGCGGCCTTAAGCTGCTCCATGACCTGTGCGGGGTCGGCCTCATCGGCCTTGGTGAGCACCAAGACCTTCTTGGAACGAACGCATCTGACACGCTCGGCAACCCAGGCGTCT
Source organism: uncultured Collinsella sp. (assembly GCA_900552345.1). GTDB lineage: Bacteria > Actinomycetota > Coriobacteriia > Coriobacteriales > Coriobacteriaceae > Collinsella. The sequence continues at coordinate 2,749 of URZN01000276.1, forward strand.
CCCCTGCCGATGGGTTTGGTGGCGTCAATCAGAAATGCGACGACGTCTACGTCATTGAGCTCAAAC
>URZN01000277.1 GCA_900552345.1 uncultured Collinsella sp.
TCGTCGGCAGCGTCAGATGTGTATAAGAGACAGCAAATACACTTCTCTACTACTCGCTTACGACATATTGCCGAGCCGGGTATCAAACCAGTTTTTCTGTTAATCAAACTAAAACTGATTTGTAAAACACGGCTTTAAAAGAACGGTTGTGCAGGTTTCAATCGAAAGCCACCAACAAAAAAGTTAGACATAGAAACCTTTTATCTTTATAATGTCCTTGTTCTAATTGGACAGTGTCTATCTAAATATAAAGGAATAGATGCTGATGTACGGGATGATATGAAAAAATGATTGGAGCGGATATGTCACAAGATGAAACAATGCTGGGGAAAGGGGTTCTTTCTCGCCGTGACTGCGTGAAGCTGATGGGAGGCTTCGCCATCGCCATGGGCACGGGGTCGCTGCTTGCTGGCTGCTCGTCGGGCACCAGTGATTCCGGCGAGGGCGCTTCTCAGTCGGATGAGACGCCCAAGACGTTGCGGGTTGCCATGATGGGCAGCTCGACGGACACGTTGGATCCAGCCACCTTCAGCACGCTTCTTCCGTTGGCGATTGCGCTCAACGTGTACGACTCGCTTATCCTCCTGCGCAACGGCGTGGTGGAGAACTCGCTTGCCGAAAGCATCGAACCCAACGAGGATGCGAGCGCTTGGACCGTCACCCTTAAGGACGGTGTGAAGTATCATGACGGCGAGACCGTCACGGCTGAAGATGCGCTCTACAGCCTCCAGTACGCCGGCACCTCACCCATGTACTCGTCGTTCTACGCGAACGTCGATTGGGAGGGCAGCTCGGTTGTGGACGAGCGCACGTTCACGCTCCAGCTTCTCTCGCCGCAAGCCACCTTCTGGGACGAGGTCGTTTCCGCCGTCACCTTCGTGTTCCCGGCGGGCAGCGCCGGCGACGATTTCTCTGGCGACATCGGCAGCGGGCCCTTCAAGCTCGTTTCCTTCTCTCCCGACACTGGAGCCGTGCTTGAGAAGAACGCCGATTACTGGGGAGGCGCTCCGGCCATCGACACGGTTGAGATCGTCCCCATCACCGATCCCGAGACGAGGTACACGGCGCTCACGAGCGGCGAGGTCGACTTCGCCCACCAAATCTCGACGACGAACGCGGCCACGCTCGAAGGCCAGTCCGGCTTCAACGTTTTGAACGGCGGCATCGAGAATTCGAGTTCTTTCCGCTTCTGCCTCAACGCGTCCGCCGCGCCTTTCGATGATCCCGAGGTACGCGAGGCCCTCAAGCTTATCGTCGACCGCCAGACCATGAACGACACCATCTTCCGCTCTGCGGGTGTGGTTGGCAATGATGTGCTTGGCCAGGGTATGCCGGGCTACAATGATTCCCTCGAGCAGCGTGCTTACGACTTCGACACCGCCAAGAAGGTGCTCGAAGAAAAGGGCGTGACCGAGCTCGAGATCACGACCGCCGAAACCACCACCGGCGTCAACGATTCTGCAGAGATGCTCAAAGCCCAGCTGGAGAAGGCGGGCATCACGGTGTCGGTGAAGGAGATCGATCCGACGACGCTGTTCTCCGACATGAACAACATCTACGGAGCGCAGATTTTCGCAACCTATCTCATCAATCGCCCGTATATCGCTTCGGCCGTCATGTACACCGGTGGCAGCTCGCCGTACAACTTCAGCCAGTGGAAGGATGACGAGTACGATTCCCTCTTGGCCCAAGCAACCTCGGCAGTGGATGAGGCCGACCGGGCGGAACTCCTCAACCAAGCACAGGAGCGTCTCTGGGCCGAGGGCGGCGATATCGTTTGGGGATACTGCGCCGATCTGAGCGGGCAGGTAGATGGCCTCGACGGCATAGACATCACGCTCTCGGTGCCTCTGTTCGCCAAGGCAACCCTCTCCGCTTAGCGAATCGGACGAAGGGCATGTCACCGAACGCCGACCGTACGGGAGGGCACCGCGCACTGCGGATACTCTCCCGTATTCTCCTCTTCGCGATCTCGCTGATCTTCACGTGTCTGCTCGTGTTCCTCGCCCTTGAGGCTCTGCCCGGCGATGCCGCCACGCAGCGTCTCGGATTACAGGCGACTCCCGAGCGTGTGGCCGAGCTCACGCAGCAATACGGCCTCGACAAGCCGGTACTCTATCGTTTCGTTCTCTGGTGCGCTCATGCGCTGCAGGGCGACTTCGGAACCGTTCTTGCGTCGGGATTACCCGTAGCCGACGCTATGGTCGGCCCTCTTGCGCGAACTGGAGTGATTTTTGCGATCTCGCTTGTTTTGGTGATTGTGGTCGGCACGGCTGGTGGCATTTTCGCGGGTCTTCATGGCGGCAAGGCGGCAGACAAGATTGTGAGTACGCTTGCGCTTGCTGTTGTGGGAACACCCGAGTTCGTTGTCGGATTCTTTCTCATCTTGGTGTTCGCGACGCAGCTCGGGTGGTTTCCCGCCGTATCGCTTCTTCCCGTTGGGAGTGGCTCGATGTTCGACAAGCCCATCATCATGGTGCTTCCCATCGTCGCCATATCCCTCATCGGGGCTTGCACCCTTGTGCGCCCGGTGCGCGCCGTGGTCGAGCGGGAGAACCAAACGCTTCATGTCGAATCGGCCCGACTTTCTGGTCTGCCGGAAAGAAGGGTGATCGTCAAAAACCTCCTGCCTGGAATCGTCGCTCCCGTTGCGCAGTCGGCGGCTTCGGTCGTACCTTATCTTATTGGCGGCACGGTCATCATTGAATCCCTTTTCAGCTTTCCCGGCTTGGGCACGCTTCTTGTCAACGCCTGTCTCTTATACACATCTGACGCTGCCGACGATCTTACGCGTGTAGA
>URZN01000278.1 GCA_900552345.1 uncultured Collinsella sp.
TCATCTGCGTCATCGTCATCAATCTTCAACTTGTTTAGGCGCGATTCGAGCGCAGGAAAGGGGTCCCTATGACCGACAACGATCGCACGGCGCAGCTCGAGCGCGCCTGTTCGTATCTTAGGCGTATTCCGGCGTGGTATCTTGCCACGATCGACGTGACGGACGGACATCAGCCGCGCGTGAGGCCGTTCTCGTTTGCCATGGTCGATGATGGCAAGCTGTGGTTTTGCACCTCGCGCGATAAGGACGTGTGGGCCGAGCTCAGCGCGAACCCCAAGTTTGAGGTTTCGGGTTGGAAACCGGGGGAGTGTTGGATTGTGCTGACCGGCGAGGCCACGCTCGAGGACGACGCGGTCGTGAGCGACCGGGTGCGCCAAGCCGGCTTTAAGCACATGGTGGGCATTGGCGAGCAACACGATAGCGCCAACGACGGTCGCCTTGCATTTTTCTCGATGCGCAATATCGCCGCCCGCTTCTGTGATATCGACGGCAGCGAGGAACGTCTGGAGCTTTAACCCTAAGGCAGCTAAAACAGCCCCGACCCAAAAGACGAGTGCCAGGAGGACACATGGACGGATTGAATACGGTGTTGGAGTATCTGACGTCGGTGCCGGCATGGTATTTGGCGACGAGCGTTGACGGACAGCCGCATGTGCGTCCGTTTTCGTTTGCGCAGATCCAGGACGGCAAGCTGTGGTTTGTAACGGCGCGCACCAAAGACGTGTGGCAAGAGTTGCTGCAAAATCAACGCTTTGAGGCCACGAGTTGGTGGCCGGGCCATGGCTGGCTCATCTTGCGCGGGCGTGTGGGTCTGGATGACCAGGCCGCTCCCGATATGCGCGAGGCAGGCTGGAAGCATCTGGAGCGCCTAGGCGAGCACTACGAGGGCGCAGGCGATCCCACGCTTGTCTTCTTTAGCGTGGAGGAACCCGAGGCCTTTATCTGCAACCATGACGAATGGGTGCCGATCGAGCTCTAAACGAGTCTCTCAGCAAGCTTCGACAATTCAAATTCTCGCATGTAGCGGGCCCCACATTGCAACGTCACCGTAAGGCGCACTGGGCAATATGGGGCCCGCATTTATTTGTCAATTCCTTCGAGTGAATGTGTCGGGACTGTTTCAATGCATGAATATGCAATAGATTTGCGTAGATATGCATCTTTTGGTGCTAAAGTTTCAACCCACTTCATAACGACGGCTGCGGGATGCGCATTGGTGCATAAACTGCAGATAAGGAGTTAGATATGTCTTTAAAGGTTGGAATCGTCGGTGCGGCAGGATATGCCGGTGCCGAGCTCATTCGCCTCGTACTCGGCCATCCCGAGTTTGAACTTGTCGCCATCACGTCCAACGCCGATGCCGGCCAGCCGCTGTCCGCGGTGTATCCGAGTTTCGCCGGCGTGAGCGATCTTGTCTTCACGACGCACGATGCTCCCGAGCTTAAATCCTGCGACGCTGTCTTTTTAGCCGTGCCGCACACGGCTGCCATGGCGCAGGTGCCCGCCCTGCTTGCCGCGGGAGTCTCCTGCATTGACCTCTCGGCCGACTATCGCCTGAGCGATCCGGCCACCTTTGAGGCCTGGTATGCCGCCGAGCACACGAGCCCCGAGCTACTCAAGAGCCGCGCCTTTGGTCTGCCCGAGCTGTTCTGCCAGGATTTGGAGACCGCTGCATCCGACCACGCCGACGGCAAGCCCGTGCTGGTCGCCTGCGCCGGTTGCTATCCCACCGCGACGAGCCTTGCCGCCGCGCCTGCCGTGCGCGCCGGCTGGGTTGCCCAGAGCGGCCCCGTGATCGTTGACGCTATCAGCGGTGTAACGGGTGCCGGTAAGTCCTGCAACGCCCGCACCCATTTTTGCAGCGCGGAGGAGAACCTGGAGGCCTATGGCGTGGGCAAGCATCGTCACACGCCCGAAATCGAGCAGATCTTGGGCCTAACCGATCGCGTCGTCTTTACCCCGCACCTGGCACCGCTCAAGCGCGGTCTGCTCTCTACGGTGACGATGCCGCTTACGCCGCAGGCTATCGATACCTTGACCCTTGAGGACGTTGTCGACCATTACAAGCAGTTCTACGCCGGTCGAACCTTCGTGCGCGTACTCGATGCCGGCCAGCAGCCCAAGACGGCTTCGGTCGTCGGCACCAACGCCGCCCAAATCGGCCTCGCGCTCAACAAGCGTGCGGGCGTTCTGGTGGCTACGGGCGCCATCGACAATCTGTGCAAGGGTGCAGCAGGCCAGGCGGTCCAGTGCGCCAACATCGTCTTTGGTTTTGACGAACGACGAGGCTTGCCCACAGTGGCGTGCCCGGTGTAGCACATTCGATTGTTAGCGATTTGGTAGTCGGGCATCGAGTGGGGCGCCACTCTTAAGCTGGTCTCATGATTGTGGCTGGCATGGCGCACCAACCGATGCCCGCTTTTTTATTTGATATAAGGAGTCGTAGGGACGATGAATACAGAGCAGTTCGATATCAAAATTCGTGCCGTAGAGGGCGGCGTAACGGCGGCAGCCGGCTTTAAGGCGGCGGGCATCCATGCCGGATTCCGCAAGAATCCCGAGCGCCTGGATTACGCGCTCGTCGTGCCCGATAAACCCTGTCCCGGGGCCGGCGTGTTTACGACTAACCGCTTTTGTGCGGCGCCCGTGCAGGTGAGCCGTGCCAACCTGGGCGGTGCCGATAAGGGCTATGGCATCATCGCCGGTGTTTCTATCAACTCTGGCAACGCCAACGCCGCCACGGGCGAGACCGGTCTTGCCTGCGCGCGCGAGACCTGCAAC
>URZN01000279.1 GCA_900552345.1 uncultured Collinsella sp.
GTACAAGGCGGTCTCCAACCTCATCACGCCTAAAAAGGACCAGGTCAAAGGCCGCGCATGATTGAGTGTCGGGGCGTTTCCTTTAGCTACGACGGCGCTGCGAAAGCGCTCGATGGCATCGATCTGAACATCGAGGATGGTGAGTTTTTCTGCATCCTCGGCGGAAACGGGTCGGGCAAGTCGACGTTTGCCAAGCATTTGAACGCGCTACTGCAGCCCGATGCAGGAACGGTGTGCGTCAACGGCATGGACGCGTCCGATCCCGAGCTGGTCTACGACATCCGCTCGACTGCGGGCATGGTGTTCCAGAATCCCGACGACCAGCTTGTGGCGACGCTTGTCGAGGACGATGTTGCGTTTGGTCCCGAGAACTTAGGGGTCGAATCGGCCCAGATCGCGCAGCGCGTGCGCGAGGCGTTGAAGGCCGTGGGTCTGGTGGGCTTTGAGCGCCACGAGACCCACGCTCTCTCGGGCGGACAAAAGCAGCGCGTGGCGCTTGCCGGCGTGCTCGCCATGGAGCCGCGCGTGCTCATCTTGGATGAGGCGTCCTCGATGCTCGATCCGCGCGGCCGCAAGGGCCTTATGAAGGCTTGCCGCGCGTTGCACGCTCGCGGCATGACCATCGTGATGATTACGCACTTTATGGAAGAGGCCGCTGAGGCCGATCGCGTTGCTGTCTTCCAAGCGGGCCGCGTTGCCATGCTCGGTACGCCCGAGGAGATCTTGACGCGGGCGGACGAACTCGCGCGTCTGAACCTGGATATGCCGGCATCGTGCTGTCTTGGCAGGGCGCTTCGCGCGAAGGGCGTGCCCATTTGCGCACGGGTGCGCGAGGCGGATATGGTCGCCGATATAGCGCAGGCTTATGTCGAGCGGAGTAGGACAGGCATCGCCGGGCGGCCTTTCGCATCCGATTCTCGTATTCCCGACAACGTCTCCTCTGCAATCGATGGCGCAGACGCGCTGGAACCCGTCATCGAGATTTCGCACCTTTCGTATAGCTATTCGCTGAGCGCCCGCGAGCGTCGCCGTTGGCACAAGCGCTCAGCCGTCGAGGGCGCATCGAACAAACAGGCTCTCTGGGGCAACGACCCCAGCAGTCCGTGGGCATTGCGTGATGTATCGCTGACGGTGCGTCGTGGCGAGTTCCTGGGCCTTGCGGGCCATACCGGTTCGGGTAAATCGACGCTGGTTCAGCATCTCAACGGTCTGATTCGTCCCCAGGAGGGTTCCGTTTACGCGTTGGGGCTCGACCTGGTAAACAAGAAAGATGCCGCCGCGGTTAAGGCAAAGGTCGGCGTGGTATTTCAGTATCCAGAGCGTCAGCTGTTTGCCGAGTCCGTGGCACAGGACGTGGCGTTTGGTCCGCATAACCTTGGCTTGTCGCAGGCCGAGGTTGCCCGCCGCGTTGAGTCATCGCTCGCGCGCGTGGGCCTCGACCTGGCCACGGTGGGCGACAAGAGCCCCTTTGAGCTCTCGGGCGGGCAGCAGCGGCGCGTGGCGTTTGCTGGCGTGCTTGCCATGGAGCCCGAGGTCCTGGTGCTCGATGAGCCCATGGCGGGACTCGATCCGGCGGCGCGCAGTGATTTCTTGGAGCTCATCGGTAGACTTCACCGCGATGGCCTGACCGTCGTCATGGTCTCGCACAGTATGGATGACCTGGCCAATTGCTGCGACCGCATCGTCGTAATGAACGAGGGCGCGGTGTTTGCCGAGGGCACGCCCGCTCAGGTTTTTGCGCATGCCGATGAGCTCAAGTCGATCGGCTTGGGCGTACCTGCTGCTCAGCGCATGGCGTTGGCGCTTGCGAAGGCAGGCGTGCCGCTGCGCTTTGACGGCCTCTATACGGTTGAGTCGCTGGCAGACGAGTTGGCAGATTTGCTGATCGGTCGCTCGGACGGTCCTTCTAACGTCGCGGACATTGCTAAATCCAAGACGGTCGCGCGAGAGGAGGGCTGCTAATGGAGGCGTTTTCGTTTGGCAGCTACTATCCCGGCGATAGTGCGATCCACCGCCTGGACCCGCGAACCAAGTTGCTCTTGGGCTTTGTGTCTCTGATCACGACGCTCACAGTCAGCAGCTTCCGCGGACTGGTCCCGGTCGCAATCTTCGTTGTCCTGATCTATACCGTGTCCCGGGTGCCGGCTCGTCGCGTCCTGTCATCGATGGCACCGCTGCTGGCGATTGTCGCGGTGGTCGCGGTGCTCAACCTGTTTTCCGACCAGAGCGGGCGCATTCTGTGGCAGCTCGGCTTTTTGCAGATAAGCGAGGGCTCGCTACATTCCGCCGCCTTTATGGCGTGCCGCCTGACCTTGATGATGGCCGGTATGAGCGCTATCACGCTCACCACACCGACGCTCGACCTCACCGCGGGCTTTGAGCGCCTGCTCGCGCCGTTTGCGCGTGTGGGACTTCCTGCGCACGAGCTCGGCATGATCATGGGTATCGCGCTGCGCTTTATGCCGCAGTTTGCCACCGAGATGAAGCAGACGGCCGATGCGCAGGCGAGCCGCGGTGCGCGCGTGACGGGAGGCCCGCTCGGCGGCGTGCGTATGCTCGGCAGTGTGGCGATTCCGCTGTTCACGGGCGTGTTCCGTCATGCCGAAACGCTGTCTGCCGCCATGGATGCCCGTTGCTATCATGGCGAGCAGGGCCGCACGCGTCTGCATGCGCTTGCATTTGGCCGCGGCGATGCGTTGGCGGCGGTGGTGACGGCGTTGCTGCTCATCTGCGTCATCGTCATCAATCTTCAACTTGTTTAGGCGCGATTCGAGCGCAG
>URZN01000280.1 GCA_900552345.1 uncultured Collinsella sp.
CAAGAGCTATACCGTCGAGCTGGCGCCGGTGTCTGGCAAGGGCAAGAGCTACACCATCAAAGTGGATGGCGAGGACGGCTTTGCCATGGAGGACTTTGGCGAGCTGCCCGACCAGAAATACCAGATGACCATTACCTCGGGCAAGGGCAAAAAGAAGAGCACGACCACCATGAAGGTCGACTATACCAAGGAAGGTTCGGACGCCCCTAAGAACGTTGAGCTCACGCAGTCCAAGAAAGAGGCCAAGGCTTCTGCCAAGGCAGCGGTCAAGACGGCAAACGAGCTGTTCACCGACAAAATCCTCGAGTATCAGAAGAAGTATGGCGAGGGCGAGGCTGTCGAGATTGATGATTCTTCGATGTTTGGAACACGGGGTGTTGCCTACGCTAAACTCATCGATTTTGACGGCGATGGCCAGGACGAACTGCTGATTGAGTACTCTGACGAGCCGATTGAAAACGACAATGGCGCCACTGCTGCCAAGGTAGAGGTCTGGGCTTATCGCGATGGTGGGATCGAGGAGGTATACGAGCCCGATACTCTGGTCTACACCATGTGTGCCGGCGTCTCGCTTCGCGTGTGCGAATACGATGGCACCTATGGATTCAAACGGTATCTGCATGATGGGGAGACAATTAATTTTAAAGAAGTCCCTGATGGCTTTAACCAATCCCATGATGGCTACGAGTGCGAATTCAACGCCTATGACGGCAAATCATTTAGCGCCATTGTTGGCCCTGCGTCGATTGACGATTCGAAGGTGAAAGACATCAATGAAGTGCGTGAGTTTGACGCTGAGTTGTTCAGCAGCGAGGAAGTTGTAGCAAAAAGCATCGCAACGGTGGCCACGACGCTGGAGCAGCTGAAGTCGAAGGATGCCGGCGACGATGCGCAGGCGAGCTACGAGGCCGTCTCTGCCACGCAGGATGTCAACTTTACGGCTGCGGTTGGCGAAGGCCCGCTGGACCCGTCCCCCGATGACACGTGCCAGATCACGGCAACGTGGACCTATCCCCAGGTGAAGGGCCAGGGCGTTGGCGTCGCCAAGTTTAACAAGGATATGGTCCAGCTCGTTGCGGATACGCTCGATGCGAGCAAGCAGGCCTCGATGGATGACGAGGACAGCCGCGTGACCATGATGTATACCGCCGAGATCGTCTCGATCGATGGCGATATTGCCTGTGTGCGCACGTTTACCGACAGCTATCAACCTCCGTATCGATCGGAACGGATGACGAGGTCGGCGTACTACAACCTCAAGACGGGTGAGCAGGTTTCGCTCGAGGACTCGCTTGCGCAGCACGGGCTCTCGTTCGATACCCTCAAGAGCGAGGCCAAGCAGGCAATTAAGACGGCAAAGCCGGATATGGACTCTGTGTCCGAAGACAACATCGACGATGACGATAACTACACCGAGGACCATTTCTACTACGACGGCAAGGGCTATATCGTTGTCCTCGATACTGGCGAGTTTGACTGCATGGCATGGGACACGCACGACTTGGTTGCGCACGCATTCGACTCGAGCTATTCCAGTGGTCAGGACGTGACGCCCGAGCGAGCCAGGGCTACGTACGTACCCAACGAGTAGAGCAAAGCGGCAGGGAGTAATCTGAACAGTCCCCGGTGACGCAAAACGCAGTGTCGCCGGGGACTTTTTCCTCCGTCCCCAAGGGATCGTTAGCCGCGCTGGAGGCCGAAGAGTTTGGCGTTGCGCTCGGCGACCATCATGTTGATATCGGCGATTTCCATCTCGCCGTCAATGTAGGGCTGGTAGGTGCCGTACGGATCGCCGGCTCCCAAGCTGCAGCTTCCGCAGTTGTCGCAACTGCCGTTGCCGCAGCCAGCGAGCGCTAGCTTGATGATCTCCTCACGCTCGGCACGCGTCGTGTCCTTGATGAGCTTGCTTTTTGCCATGACATATCCTCGATTCGCTTGTGACCGTCGGCCGCGCATGTCTTGTAAATACCGGCAGGCTTTGCCCATCATAGACTTTTGCGCGGGTAGAATGCATGGATAACTTTATGCTTACAGGCGACGGAAAGGAATCGTTGCATGGACCAGGATAAGACGACCGTAATGGGTGGCTACGGCTCCCCGCGGACGGGCAATGGCGCCGATGAGACCCGCGTCGTGCCGAATCCCAGCTACGCCTCGCCCGATGCGACCCAGGCCTCGGCCGATCCCACGCGCGTTGTGAATTACGGAAACGCAGCGCAGGACCCGTATGGTGTCTCGTCGCAGAGTCCCTACGGCAACGCGGCGGCAGACCCTTATGATGACCTGCTGCAGAATCCCATTCCGCAGCCTCAGCAGACGACATATATGCCGCGCACGGCACAGCCGCGCTACGAGTCGCGCGACCGATATGCGCGCGAGCCGTATCGTGAGTATCCCAAGTCCATCCCTCAGTATGGCGAGGACGAGGAGAAGAAGCCTTCGCGTTCGTCGAGCGTGATCAAGAAGATCCTCATCGTGCTGGCGATCTTCTTTGCCTTGTCGGTTGTGTTTGCCATCGTGTCGGGCATGCTCAACAAGCGGGGCGCCACGACTGATACCACGGCCGAGCAGACCGAGACTACCCAGTCCGGCACCGTCGACCTGAGCGATATCCCGGGTCAGTACTGGTCCAACGCCAAGAAGCTCCTCAAGTCGCGCGGGGCCGATCTTTCGAACGCCGTGATTCTGACCGACGACGGTTCGACGCCCGTTGTCGATGCCCTGTCTCTTATACACATCTGACGCTGCCGACGATC
>URZN01000281.1 GCA_900552345.1 uncultured Collinsella sp.
GTACAAGAAGGATGCCGACATCACCGTTAACCCCATGCCCAAGGACGTGCCGTACAACGTCAGTCTGAAGGGCGTCACCAAGAGCTCGACCGACAATTCGTCGACGACCAAGTAATCATGGGACGGTGCTCGCGCGAGTGCCGCCCGCACTATTGAGGAGGATTTGCAGATGACCAACGAAGAGCTGCAGAAGGAAATGATCGCGGCCATGAAGGCCAAGGACAAGGTTCGCCTGTCCATCATTCGCCAGGTTAAGGCCGAGGTGAAGAACATCGAGGTCAACGAGCGTCGTGATGTGACCGAGGAAGACGTCAACAGCATGATCAAGCGTCTGATTAAGCAGACGAGCGAGACGCTGGAGATGTCCATTAAGGCCGGTACTGACCAGGAGCGTACCGACAACCTGACCGAGCAGGTCAAGATTCTGGAGAGCCTGCTGCCCGCGCAGGTTTCGGGCGAGGAGCTCGAGGCTCTGGTCGAGCAGGTCATCGCCGAGCTGGGCGCAACGTCCAAGAAGCAGATGGGTCAGGTTATGGGCGCGCTCGGCAAGGCCACCGGCGGCAACTTTGATAAGCCTGCCGCGGCAAAGATCGTCGGCGCAAAGCTCGCGTAGGGGCCGAGCGGCATATAGTTGATGTTGAGGGGGCGTGGCCATTGCGGTCGCGCCCCTTCATTTCACGTCACCTTGCTCGCGTGTACGGGTTTTCGCTGACTTGTGCTCAACAAGGGGGGGTTGGGTGCTCATTGGGGACAGACTTAAATGAGTACCCAATGAGCGGGCACTCATTTAAGTCTGTCCCCAATGAGTGGGTGGAAGGTTGCGGGTTCTTTACGGGAATGTAGTGTGGGCTGCGGAAATGTGGTTCTTTCCGTACAATAGTGCAACTCGTGTAAACGCAGGGAAGGGACATTCATGGCAGACATGATCGAGATCAAGCATCTCAACAAGTACTTTGGCGACCTGCATGTGCTCAAAGATATCAATCTCACCGTTAAGCGCGGCGAGAAGCTCGTAATGATCGGGCCTTCCGGCTCGGGTAAGTCGACGCTCATCCGTTGCGTCGATTATCTGGAGGAGCCCACGTCGGGCGAGGTCGTCATCGACGGTACGCCGCTCACCAAGAAGAATCACCTGGAGATGGCTCGTAAGTATAGTTCCATGGTGTTTCAGCAGTTCAACCTGTATCCCAACATGACGGTGCTCGGCAACCTGACGCTCGCGCCCATCAAGCTGCAAAAGAAGAGCAAGGAGGAGGCGACCGAGATCGCCATCGCCGCACTCAAGCGCGTCGGCATGGCTCATAAGGCCGGCGAGTATCCGCAGAATCTCTCGGGTGGTCAGCAACAGCGCATCGCCATCGCCCGTGCTCTGTGCACCAAGCAGCCCATCATCCTGTTTGACGAGCCGACCTCGGCGCTCGACCCCGAGATGGTCCAGGAGGTTCTGGACGTTATGATTGAGCTCGCGCAGGAGGACATCACCATGATCTGCGTGACGCACGAGATGGGCTTTGCGCGCCAGGTGGCCGACCGCGTCATCTTTATGGAGGACGGCCGCATTCTGGAGGAGGGCACGCCCGAGCACTTCTTCGATAACCCCGAGAACCCGCGCTGCCGCGAGTTTCTGTCCAAGATTTTGCACTAGGCGCGGTGATGGACATGACGGATATGACGAGGGCGGCCATGTCGCGCCGTCACTTTTTGCAGCTGGCGGGCGCCGGTGTGCTTACGCTGACGGGGGCCGCGCTTACCGGTTGCGGCAACTCCACCAGCGGCGAGGGCTCCGACAAGGGGTCCAAGCTTGCGGCCATCAAGTCGCGTGGCCATCTGAATGCCGGCGTTAAGAAGGACGTTCCCGGCTATGGCTATTACGACACCGCCAAGGGCCGCTTTGAGGGCATGGAAGTCGATTTGTGCTACCAGATCGCCGCTGCCGTCTTTGGCGTGAGCTACAAGGAGGCCCGTGCCCAGGAGCTTGTCGAGTTTACCGACGTAACGCCCAAGACGCGCGGCCCGCTGATCGATAACGGCCAGCTCGACGTGGTCGCGGCGACCTACACCATCACCGACGAGCGCAAGAAGAGCTGGGATTTCTCGACGCCGTACCGCACCGACTACGTGGGACTCATGGTCAAGAAGCGTTCGGGCTTTACCTCGATTGAGGACCTGGACGGCAAGGTCATCGGTGTGAGCCAAGGTGCTACCACGCAGGGCCTGATCGAGCAGATGATCAAGGACAACGGCTTTAGCTGTAAGCCCGAGTTTAGGGCCTTTAGCGGCTACCCCATCATCAAGAGTTCGCTCGACGCCGGCAATATCGATGTCTTTGCCATGGACCGCTCCACGCTGGCCGGTTACATGAACGAGACCGTTGAGCTGCTGCAGCCCGAGGTCAAGTTTGGCGAGCAGGGCTACGGCGTGGCGACCAAGAAGGGCTGCGACCTTTCGGCCGTGGTCGATCAGGTGATTTGCGATCGCCTGGCCGACGGCTGGCTCGACCAAGAGGTCAAGACCTGGGGTCTTGTATAGGCGCATCGTCCAAGGAAGGAATCAAATGCTCGAAGGATTATTTGACGCCGACCGTTGGTCGACGACATTTCAAAACATGGGGCCCTTCTGGGAGGGCTTTGGCGTGACGCTGCAAGTGGTCGTTGCCGGTCTGCTGCTGTCGCTGGTGCTGGGCACGCTGCTGGGCGTGTTCTCTACCACTCGTTCGCGCGTGCTGCGCGCCATAAGCCGCGTGTACGT
>URZN01000282.1 GCA_900552345.1 uncultured Collinsella sp.
TGATGTCGAGCAGCACGGCATCGGGCACCCGTCGCGCCACGGCGGCCTTAAACTCACCATCGCACGAAAAGCCCTCGGCCTCGATTCCCTGCTTGCGCAGCGCGTAGACCGTCAAATCCCTGATGTTGTCATCGTCCTCGACGTAATAGATCATGTTGAACCCCTTTGCGGCCGGCATGACCGCATCTTAACCCTAAAGGCGCCTGTACTAGATGGTATCAGCCAAAACGGCCCGTCAAATAATCCGCCGTGCGCTGATCGGTCGGGTTTTTGAAGAGCTGGGCCGTGGGCGCATGCTCCACCAGCTCGCCCAGCAAAAAGAACGCGACCGAGTCGGAGATGCGCGCAGCCTGCTGCATGTTGTGCGTAACGACCACCAACGTGCAGGTCTCCTTGAGCTCGCAGGCCAGCTGCTCCACCACCAGCGTCGATACGGGGTCGAGCGCCGAGGTCGGCTCGTCCATCAGCAGAATGTCGGGCTGCACGGCCAGCGCACGGGCGATGCACAGACGCTGCTGCTGGCCGCCCGAAAGACCCAGACCCGATTCCCTGGGCTTGTCCTTGACCTCGTCCCACAGCGCGGCGCGTCGCAGGGAGTCTTCGACCAGCTCGTCGAGCGCGACGCGGTCGCGCACCCCCATGCCGCGAGGACCGTAGGCGACGTTGTCGTAGATGCTCATGGGAAACGGATTGGGGCGTTGGAACACCATACCCACGCGCTGGCGCAAGCGGCAGATATCGTAATCGCCCAGGATATTCTGGCCGTCGAGTGCAATCTTGCCTTCAATGCGGCAATCCTTGATACCGTCGTTCATACGGTTAAAGCAGCGCAGCAGCGTCGACTTTCCGCAGCCCGAAGGCCCGATGAACGAGGTAATCTGCTTGTCACGAATTTTGATGCTCACGTCCTTGAGCGCATGATGGTCGCCGTAAAACAGGTCAAGGCCTTCAACATCGATGCGCGTCGGCGAGGCGGCAAGGTCCTGCGCCGTGGGGCGAGTCGCATCCCCAACTTCGCGCTCGTGCGCGGCCTCGGCCTGCGCCTCTATGAGTTCCTCAAGCTCCGTAGGCTCCATCGCCGCAGCAGCCGTCATACCGCATACCTCCATATCGATATCAATTCAGCAGTATCGATAGTAGAAATCGCGGCTCATACGCACGTGAGCGCATTGTCAAGTGTTTGTAAGGGCACGCTGGTTATGCAGCGGGCAGTGCAATGGTAAACACCGTGTGCTCGGGCGTCGATTCGCACGCGATCGTGCCGCCGTGCGCTGTAACGATCTCCTTGGCGATGGCAAGGCCAAGCCCGGCGCCACCGCGATTGGTCGCACGTGCCGCGTCCAGGCGATAGAACTTCTCAAAGATTACCTTGAGCATAGCCGCAGGAATCGGGTCACCATGGTTAATAAAGCGAATTCGCACGCCACCGTCATCTTGGCGCCCAGCCTCAATCGTGATGGTCGATCCTTCGTAGCTATAGGCGATGGCGTTTTTCATGATGTTGTTGAACACGCGAGCCATCTTGTCGCCATCCACAAGTACCGTCAGATCCTCGCGCACATCAACTTGGACATCTTTGTGCTGCTCGTTGAGAATGGGATAGAACTCATCGGCCACCTGCGCCAGTAGCAATCCCAGGTCGACGTAGCCGCGCGTAAGCACAATATCGTGGAAGTCAAAGCGCGTGATATCAAAGAACTCCTCAATAAGCGCGTCGAGTCGGTGCGCCTTGTCGAGCGCCACGCCCGTAAAGTGTGCGCGCTGCTCAACCGGCAGGTCGGGTGCCTCCTGCAACAGCGAGAGGTAGCCCACCACGCTGGCAAGCGGTGTGCGCAGGTCATGCGCCAAGTATGTGACCAAGTCGTCCTTGCGATGCGACTCGTCGCGTAGGGCCTGCTGCACCTTACGCTCGCGATCGCGCACGCGGTTGAGCGCACCCTCGACCTCCAGGAAGTCGCCGTCGATGTTATCCCAGGCGTCAGGATGATCGATCAGGCGGTCCTGAATACGGGCGGCAAGCACGCGGTCGGAATGCCGCTCACCCTGCTCATAGCCCTGGTAGTACAGAGCGCGGCCGCAAAAGAACAGGACGCACACGGCGAGCGCCAAGACAAAGCCAAGCATGTTGAATACAAAGCCGGCATCGAACAGCACCGGTCCCTCAATGCCACCGAGCGCCATGGCGCCGATCGCCAGCGTCATGGCCCACGCGGCACCGCCGATCACCACGCAACGGCGCACGATTTCAAAGCGATCGATCAGCAAGAAGCCGATGAGTAGCACCGCCAAGATACCGGCGATGTTACCAATGCCGATTAGCAGCAGACTCAGCAAAAAGAGCAGCACCGTCGCAAGTGCGCGATTATCGACGACCGCCCTTACGTATTCAAAGAGCCGATCGGGCACCTCAAACGCCTGCTTATCGTCTTTTGTCATGTCCATGTCCTCGCTAACAAAGGCGTTATTCGATGATATAGCCGACGCCCCAAACGTTTTTGATAAAACGCGGCTTCTGAGCGTCGTCACCGATCTTTTCGCGCAGGTGACGAATATGCACCATCACCGTATTGTTAGCCGGGCATAAAGTCCTCGTTCCACACCGCGCGGAACAGGTCCTCCACGGGCACTACGCTGCCGCGATGCTCGGCCAGATACAGCAAGATGGAATACTCGATGGGCGTGAGGCGCACCGGCGCACCGTCCACCGTCACGGAGCGAGCGTCACGGTTGATCTCGAGGCCATC
>URZN01000283.1 GCA_900552345.1 uncultured Collinsella sp.
GCTCGGAGATGTGTATAAGAGACAGCCTCAGCCGTTACGGCCTGGTGCGCGCGTTTAGCGTCGGCGATGGGGGCCTGTGCCTGCTCGACGGCCTGCTCGGCGGCGGCAAGTGAATGCTCAAGATCGGCAGTCACGCGCGGAATATCTTCCTCGGCCTTGCGGAGGGCGTCGGCAGCGTCGGAGATTTGCATAGACAACTCGTTGGTGCGTACGGTGTAATTGGCGGGATTTGCCGAAGGGTTGCGCTGCAGCTCGGCATACTCGCGACGCAAGGTCTCGAGCTGTGCGCGCGTAGCATCGGCAGTTTGTCGTGCGGTGGCGACACCGGCATCGCGCTCAGCCTTCACTTTGTCGCGGATACGCTTGGAATCCTCAAGGCGACGAACGAGGCGGTTGCCGGTCTCGCGCGAGCTCGCCTCGCGGGCTTCCACGGCGTCGAGTGCAGCCTTCAGGCGGAGCTCGGTCGCATCGTCCTCTGCCTTCATTTGCTCGAGCTGACCCTTGAGCTCCGTCGCTTTGGCGGCATGGGCATCACGGTTACTTTCAGCTGCCGCAGCGGTCTTTTGTGCCGCGGCAATCGCCTGGCGTTGATCGGCGATGATCTGATCGTAGCGGCCTGCGATGTCCTGGCGCGTCTCGAGCTCCTCTGCCTGGTCGGCGATGCGCTGCTCAAGCTCGGCTAAATGGGCGCGGGCATCGGCGAGTGCCTTCTTGGCGGCGTTCATCTCGCGCATGGCCGACGCGCCCTGGGCGATAAAAGTGCCCACGGGGTTAGCGGTATTTGAGACGGCGCTCCCCAGGTCGCGGCTCGTGGCGGGGGCGTGCGAGGTGGTCGGGTGTACGGCCTCGGCGGCATTCGTATCGGCAGTCTGCGGCGCGGCGATATTGCCGGTGCCGCCTTCAATCACGGAAAAGCCCGCTGCATGCGGGTCGACCGCATCGGCGCCGATCGTGGGGTGCTCGAGTTGCAGGAACGAGGGCATGGTGCTGCCCTGGTCGGCAACCGGGGTCTCGCCGGGCACAAACGTCGAGGCAGCCTCGGCGGCTTCCTCTTCCTCGGCGTCGACATCGGCATCGGCGACAGCGTCCTTCATCGCTTTGACGGCATCCATCATGGAGTCCATGACGGCGTCGAGCTCTTCTTCCGAAGACACCTCGATGGGGCCCGCTGGTTGCGGGGTGGCGTCCTTTTCGGGGGCGTCGTCCTGAGCGGCCGAATCGCCGTTTTGCTCGTCGGCATCTTCGGTCGCAGGGGTTTCCGCCGCAGCGCCGTTATCCAGAGTGCCGTCGTCGACGTCGGTATCATTGCAGGTCGCAGCGTCAGTATCTGCGGCGACGTCTGCGGAATCATCAATATGCTGCTGAGTCTGGGGGTCCAGCTCGTCTGTCATAGGCATGTGCTCCTCATCGTTGTTTGTCACCCTATGATAAAGTCTCGCGCCGACATCCCGCGCGCCGCAGCAAAGTTTCAAAACGTGTTCGATGGCTCGCGTCGATAGCAAAAACTCGGCCACTTTATCCAGTTTGTACTTGACAATCCCTTCGCCGAAAGACGTTATGCCGTTCGCCTGCCGAGGCCTTTTCTTTTCACTTGAAGAAGCTAAAGTTGCATTTCAGCTTTTGGCGCGTTTATTTTGGATGCGCGCAGTCGGCGGGCGTGCCCGTCGCGATTTTGAAAGGACTTCGTATGGGACTTTTCACTGGTAAGACCGTGATCGTCACCGGCGGCGGCAAGGCCACGCTTAAGGGCGGCTCTGCTGGCTCCATCGGCTACGGCATCGATATCGCTTTTGCCAAGGAGGGCGCGAACCTCGTCATCACCGGCCGCAACGTCGCCAAGCTCGAGGCCGCCAAGGAGTCTCTTGAGGCCGAGTACGGCGTCAAGGTTCTGCCTGTTCAGGCCGATGTCTCGGCTGGTCAGGACAACGAGGCCGTCGTGCAGAACGTTATCGACAAGGCGATTGAGGAGTTCGGTCGCATCGACGCCGTCGTCAACAACGCTCAGGCTAGCGCCTCGGGTGTGACCATCGCCGACCACACTATGGACCAGTTTAACCTGGCCATTTACTCTGGCCTGTATGCCACCTACCTGTACATGCAGAAGGCCTATCCGCACCTGAAGGAGACCAAGGGCTCCGTGGTCAACTTTGCCTCGGGCGCCGGCCTGTTTGGCAACTACGGCCAGTGCAGCTATGCTGCCGCCAAGGAGGGCATCCGCGGCCTGACCCGCGTCGCCGCCAACGAGTGGGGCAAGGACGGCATCAACGTCAACATTGTGTGCCCGCTTGCCTGGACTGCTGCGCTCGAGAACTTCCAGGATGCCTATCCTGAGGCGTTCAAGGCCAACGTCCACATGCCGCCGGCGGGCCACTACGGCGACGTCGAGAAGGAGATTGGCCGCGTGGTCGTTCAGCTCTGCGGCCCCGACTTTAAGTACATGAACGGCGAGACCGTCACCCTCGAGGGCGGTATGGGCCAGCGGCCCTAAGAGTTACGGCGTTTTACCAAACGCCGTAACGGGCCGACGCTGCGCGGTCACCAGAGCGACAATTTGTCATTCAAAGAGGGCGGCATGACCAGAAGGTCTATGCCGCCCTCTTTTCATGCCAACTTGTTCGCTCTGGCGACCGCTCGCTGACGTTGCCAGAGCATCGGCGTTGCCTTTGTTGATGTAGCCGTTGGGGACGTTCTTAAATGACTAGTCGAAAGGGACAC
The DNA here is from genome assembly GCA_900552345.1 of uncultured Collinsella sp. Taxonomy (GTDB): domain Bacteria; phylum Actinomycetota; class Coriobacteriia; order Coriobacteriales; family Coriobacteriaceae; genus Collinsella. The sequence goes on from URZN01000283.1 coordinate 2,716, forward strand.
TCTTGCCGGCACTTGGGGACAGTCCCTGA
>URZN01000284.1 GCA_900552345.1 uncultured Collinsella sp.
ATCTACACGCGTAAGATCGTCGGCAGCGTCAGATGTGTATAAGAGACAGAAGGTGGACCGCTCGGCGGCCTATGCGGCGCGCTGGGTGGCGAAGAACGTGGTGGCCGCGGGCCTGGCCGCGCGCTGCGAGGTGCAGGTGGCCTACGCCATCGGCGTGGCGCGCCCCGTGTCGCTCATGGTGGAGACGTTCGGCACCGAGAAGGCGGCGGTGGGGGCCATCGAGCGCGCGGTGGCCGAGGTGTTCGACCTGCGCCCCGGCGCCATCATCGACGCGCTGGATTTGCGCCGCCCCATCTACCGCAAGACGGCCGCCTACGGCCACTTCGGCCGCGAGCTGCCCGAGTTCACCTGGGAGCGCACCGACCGCGCCGAGGATCTGCGAAAGACCTGCAGGCTAGCATAAGGGGCTAGCACCCCCTTGGAAGGAGTTCCATGATTTACGATAATGTGCTGCAAGCCATGGGGCATACACCTCTCGTTCGTCTCAATCGGTTATCTGAAGCGAATGCCGCACAGATACTCGTTAAGTTTGAGGGCGTTAATGTAGGAGGCTCCATTAAAACGCGCACGGCATTACAGATGATTGAATCCGCCGAACGCCGCGGCGAAATTGGGCCAGATAGTATTATCGTTGAACCTACAAGCGGCAATCAAGGTATAGGGCTCGCGCTTGTGTGTGCTGTGCGCGGTTATCGTGCGCGCATCATTATGCCAGACAGCGTGTCGGAAGAGCGTCGTAAGCTTGTTCGCCACTATGGTGCTGAGGTAATTGTCGTACATGATGCTGGCGATATTGGAGAGTGCATATCCAAATGCATCGCTCTGGCTAAGCGTATGGCTAGCGAGGATCCTCGTGTTTACGTGCCACAGCAGTTCGAGAACAGGGATAATTTACTAGCGCATCGCTATCATACAGCACTTGAGATCTTAGAGGACGTGAAGGGGCCCATACATGGATTCTGCTCGGGCATTGGTACAGGTGGTACTATTTCCGGTATAGGGCAGGCACTCAAACGTCTTTTTCCTGATGTATGCATTTGGGCCGTTGAGCCGGAGAGCGCAGCGATTCTTTCGGGAGGAAGCGTCGGAACGCATTTGCAGATGGGTATCGGCGATGGGCTTATTCCCGATATCCTTGATCAGGGCATCTATGACGATATCTGCGTGGTTTCCGATGAGGAAGCTATCAACGAGGCTCGCGCGCTTGCTCGTGAGGAGGGTTTGCTTTGCGGCGTATCGGGCGGTACAAATGTGGTTGCCGCACGTCAGCTTGCTCGGCAACTTGGTTCGGGCAAGACAGTGGTTACTTTACTGCCCGATACGGGCGAACGATATTTTTCCACTGAATTGTTTGAGGATTAATCGACGCCAAACCAGACATAGGATCAGTCGATAACATAAGAAAGAAGCGCCATGACCGAGAGCTACGACATCAAAGACATCGACCTTGCCGACGCAGGGCTTGCCCGCATCGAGTGGGCGGCGCGCGACATGCCCGTGCTGGCGTCCATCCGCGAGCGCTTCGCGAAGGAGCGCCCGCTTGAGGGCGTGCGCATCGGCGCGTGCATGCACGTGACCACCGAGACGGCGAACCTCATGCGCGCGCTGGCGGCCTCGGGCGCCGAGGTGGCGCTGTGCGCCAGCAACCCGCTTTCCACCCAAGACGACACCGCCGCCTCGCTCGTGCGCGACTTCGGCATCAAGGTGTTCGCCGTCACCGGCGAGGACATGGACACCTACCGCCGCCACATCGACGCGGTCATCGCCACGAACCCGCAGATCATCATGGACGACGGCGCCGACCTGGACACCGCGCTGCACACCACCCACATTGACAAGCTGGAAGGCGTCATCGGCGGCACCGAGGAAACCACCACGGGCGTGGTGCGCCTTGTGTCCATGGCGAAGGAGGGCACGCTGGGCTACCCCGTGTTCAACGTCAACGACGCGAACACGAAGCACTGCTTCGACAACCACTACGGCACGGGCCAGTCCACGCTCGACGGCATCGTGCGCGCCACGAACCGCCTTTTGTGCGGGCGCACCATCGTGATCTCGGGCTACGGCTACTGCGGCAGCGGCCTGGCCCTGCGCGCGAAGGGCATGGGCATGCGCGTCATCGTGTGCGAGGTCGACCCGCTCAAGGCGCTCGAAGCGCACATGGAGGGCTACGAGGTGATGCCCGCGGCCGAGGCGGCGCGCTTCGCCGACGTGTGGGTGACGGTCACCGGCAACTGCAAGGTGGTGGACGCGCCCGCGTTCGAGAACATGAAGGACGGCGCCATCGTGTGCAACTCCGGCCACTTCGACTCCGAGATCAACCTTGAGTGGCTGGAAGACCACGCCACGAAGAAAGAGGAGATCAAGCCGCTGGTGGAAGAGTACACGCTGCCGGACGGCCGCACGGTGATCGTGCTGGCGCAGGGCCGCCTCGTGAACCTGTCGTGCGCCGAGGGCCACCCCGCGTCCGTGATGGACATGAGCTTCGCGAACCAGGCGCTCGCGGCCGAGTACCTCTTCCAGCATGCGGGCGAGCTGGAGAACAAGGTGTACGACGTGCCCGCCGCCATCGACGACGGCGTGGCGCGCGTGAAGCTGGAGACTCTGGGCGTGAAGATAGACACCCTCACCGAGGAGCAGATCGCCTACATGAACAGCTGGAACTTTTAAAGTGTATACAAGGGTGTATAGCTGTCTCTTATACACATCTCCGAGCCCACGAGACCGGAGCCTATC
>URZN01000285.1 GCA_900552345.1 uncultured Collinsella sp.
GTCCGAGCCCTTGCGGCAGCCGACGTTTGACGTGACCTCCTGCTTAAAGCCCTCGCCCTCCGCAAAGCGAATGGGCACGATGCCCGGGTTTTGGGCCATATAGCCCTTCTCGTTTTCGGTGTTGTAGGTCACGGCGTCGCAGGTGCCCTGCAGCAGGTTCGAAAACACCGTGGGCACCGAATCGACCGGATTCTTGTGAACGACGCCCGGGATCTCGTCGATGACGGTGTCGAGCATCGTGTCCTTTTGGCCGAGCACCGTGGCGCCGCTAAAGTCGCTGAGCTTGGTCGCGCTTTGGTAGGGCGAGCCCTCTTTTACGAACAGGCCAAAGTAGCCGATAAAGTACGGATCGGAAAAGCCGACGGACTCCTCGCGCTCGGGCGTGGTGCTCATGCCGGCAATAATGAGGTCGATCTGGCCGTTGTTGAGCGAATCGATAAGGCCCGAGAAGCTCTGCTTGACGGCAACGGGCTCGCCACCGAGGGCCTTGCAGACGATCTTGGCGATCTGTACGTCGTAGCCATCGGCATAGGCGCCCTGCACGTTGTCGATGGGGATGGTGTACTCACTGGCTTCGGAAACCTGCCAGTTGTACGGGGCGTAGGCCGCCTCCATGCCAATGCGGATCTTGTCCTTGCCGATCACGGAATCGGACAGGTCGTCGCGACCGCCGCCCGTCGTGGGCTGAACCACTTTGAGCGTGGACGGGCGCTGACAGCCGGCGAGCGCACCGGCGACGACGGAAGCGCTCGCAGCGAGAGCGCTACCCAAAAAGATGCGACGGCTGCATACCGGCTGGGTCTGCATGCCGCGCTGTTGCCGAGGTTGCATCTGGTGCCTTCCCTATTTTGCGTTACTGACAATAAGACAGGATATACGCCCGCAACCAGCAGCGCGGCATGTGCGCGAAAAATTAATAGACACACAGTAGTCGTTTAAGAACGTCCCCAATGACTACCTACCAAAAAGCCTCCCTGCCGGATGTGGCAGGGAGGCTTAGCGGGTGGGAATGTGACAAAGGGACTGTCCCTTTGTCACATCTAGAGCAGCGTTACGCTAAAGCTGCGGACGTCCGTCTCGCCCGGCGCCAGCGTAATGGTGTTGACCTTGTGCTCAAAGACGTCGTCCTCGGTGTCCATGGTGGTGTGACCGGTCCAGGGCTCGAGCGCCACAAACGGGGCGTCGTTGGCGGCAGACCACACGCCGATGTACTTAAAGCCCTCAAAGTCGATCTTGACGCCATGGCCCGACTTGCGACCGCGCAGCGTGAGCGTGGAACCCGGGGTATCGGTGAACATGATGGCATCGTTATCGAAGCTGCGGTGCGTGATGGGCAGCACGTCAGAGTTATCGGGCGCCTTGTAGCTGCCCTCGAACGTCATGAGACCATCGGGCGTAATGATGGGGGCCTCGTTGGTCCAAGCCTCGGTAAATGCCAGCTCGTAATCCTCGAACGTCTCGTCCTCGGCACCGGGAGCCGGCACGTTAAATGCAGGGTGGCCACCCACCGAGAACGGCAGGTCCACGTCGCCGGTGTTGGTGACGGCAAAGGTCTGGGTAAGCGTGGCGTCGCCGGTTAGGGCATAGGTAATGTTGAGCTTAAAGTGGAAGGGGAAAGCCTTGAGCGACTCAGGCGTGTCGGTGATCTCGTAGGTGACGGACGAGCCGTCCTCGGAGACCTCGACCAGCTTGTGCTCGACGATGCGCGCGAGGCCGTGACGCGGCATCTCGCAGGTGCCGGCCGCAGACGTCGCTGTGTTGTTGCGCAGCGATCCCACGATGGGGAACAGAATGGGCGCGTGCTTGCCCCAAAAGGCCGGGTCGCCCTGCCACAGATACTCGTTGCCGTCGAGGGCAAGGCTCGTGAGCTGGGCGCCCATGGAATCGATGGCCGCGGTGAGGCCGCCGCGCTTGATGGTGGTGACGGTGGACATGCTACTTCCTCCAAAAGTAAACAATAGTGTCGAGGGCTATTGTGCCACTCTTGGCGGCAAGGAGAAGCGGCAGGCGCAGTTATTGAGCGATTGCGTAAAGGTCGAATCCGCCCTGCGGCGTGCTGTCGACCGTATCGGGCGCCTGCGAGTTAAAGCTCACGGGAACCATGCGCTTTGAGGCGCGGAAGCGCGTGCCATCGGTCGCGACGGGCGGCTCGTCGACCGTGAGCTCGTAGTCGCCGGGCTTGAGTTCGATGCCGTCGCCAGCGGAGTTGACATATTGATACTCGTCAATCGCCTGCCCCCTGAGCGTGCGGCCCACGATGTGGATGAGCATCTGACTATCGCCGCGGGCGGTGTCCCATGTCGCACCGTCCTTGACCTCGACCGACACATGCACCGAGCGCGTGCGGCTGAGCGATTGCTCGACAGACATCTCGACCTTGGCGGCATCTTTGCGCTGTTGCTCCACATGGCTCCAGACATTTCCGATCGCCGAGCAAGCGATGACGCCGGCCATGAAGGCGATGAGGATGGGACCGAGCGGAGAGCGGCGGCCCGCGTCTTCCTCGCGAGCCAGGTCGGGGCGATGCGTGGGCGCAGGCGCCTGAGCACCCTGCGCGGGCACGTCGAGTATGCTGAAGGATGCCGTGCTGCCGGGGTCGATGTTATGGCGCGGCTGCGGGGTCTTGGCCGGCGAGATGGACATGTCCGCCGGCTCACCGAGTGTGGCCGTGGCATCGGCCTTAGCCTCGTCGGCCTCGGCTTGGGCCCAAGCCCGCTCAAAGGTC
>URZN01000286.1 GCA_900552345.1 uncultured Collinsella sp.
GAACTTCTGACCTCTTCCGTGTCAGGGAAGCGCTCTCCCCCTGAGCTAAACGCCCAAATGGAGCGGACAACGGGGCTCGAACCCGCGACCCCAACCTTGGCAAGGTTGTGCTCTACCAACTGAGCCATGTCCGCTTGCGGGTTATTAATTTACGCGAGTTGTCCTAAAGACGCAAGTACTTTTTTCAAAAAAGTTGCTCAAAGCAAGTTCATGCAGGTAAATAGCGCCAAGCCAAGACCCTAAGCACACGATTCCAATGCTGAGCTAAACAGCTTCACCATCCGAACACGTGTGCCGGCGCCATCTGTACGACGGGCAACTTCCACATTATCGACGAGCATACGCATAAGCTTGATACCGCGTCCGCGTTCCTCGGATGTTACCGGTTCGCTCGCCCCATCGATAGAATAGCCAGCGCCCCGATCAAGCACCTCGAGCACAACACGGTCCCCATAGGCCTGAACCGTCAGGATGCAGCCAACACCGCCCGCATGGTCATATGCGTTACCCAATGCCTCACCCAACGCCAATGCGACGTCATAGCGCTCATCACGCCTCAGGGGAAGCGATTCGAGGAGCTCGGCCACACGATGCCGATAATACGGGAGATTCTCGATGCCTCGCTGCACTTCGACGCTCTTGCTCCATCGCGGCAACTCCCCCACCGGAATGGCGGGAATCGACTCCCGCGCCGGGCCCGCGACATGCAGGATGTCGACAAGTCGGGCAATTTCCAAAAAGCGAACGACCCCATCGGAGGCGTTAACGAGCGAAAGCAGTCCCTCATGCCTCATAAGCTCTCTAGCACGTGTAAGCAAAAACGCCAAACCCGTCGAGTCGATAAAGCCCACGGCCTGGCAATTGATGACAACACGACGCACGCCCCGGTCGATCAAATTATCCAACCGTCGGCGCAGTGCGGGCACCGAGGCGATGTCGATATCGCCCGGTGGCGTCAAAACCGCTATGTCATTCCATTCATTCATACGACCATGGTTCCCCAAAAGAGCTCGCTCGATGCACACGTATCTGCAACCGCGCAGATTTCGCCCGTCAGGCGTCGTGACCTACGATCGACCCCGTAAAAACTCAAGGGAAACCAGCGCGATGTCATCGTTCAGCGCCGACTCGGTAAAGCGGTCAAGCTCGCCCAAGACCTTGCCGCAGATTCCCGATACGCCCTCACCCGAGACAGAGAGCAAAAGGTCGCGAAGGCGCTGCTCGCCAAAAAAAGCACCCGAGCGATCACGTGCTTCGATTGTTCCATCGGTATACATAAATAGCATGTCACCAGGAGCGAACGTAAACACGCCCGTCTCGTAGACCATGCTCTCAAAGGCACCTATCACGCCCGATTGGCACCCAAGGAGCTCCACTTCTCCGCCTCGGGCTTCACCGCCACCAAGCGGCGTCGACGACGGCCTAATGACCATAGTGGGAGGATGTCCCGCCGAGCAATAGGTAGCGCGGCCCGCCTTAAGATCGATCTTGGCGATAAACGCCGTCACAAACGTCTCGACCCTCGAAAAGCCCATGAGCATGCTATTGAGCGAGCGTGCCATACGGGCAGGCCCCGCACCCTCCCAGGCATAGGCCGTCAGCGCCGTCTTGACGAGCGCCGACATCGACGCCGCCTCGATTCCCTTGCCGGATACATCGCCCAAAATCATAACGGCGCAATCGTCGGGAAGTCGGACAAGCGTATAGAAGTCACCGCCGACCAACGCAGAATTCGTTGCCGATAGGTATACCGAATCGGTTGCAATGCCCGGAACGTCACCAAGCGAATTTCTCATGCCAATCTGAAGCGTCTGAGCGATATGACGCTCTTCGCGCTTTTGAGATTCGCCCTCATAGATCAGCTCAAAGTCATGCGCCAGATGCACCAGGTAGTCGTATTCAAGGTCGTCAATTGGTTCTTGGCTGCCATCGCGGAGTAGCAAAGCGCGCCTCGTCGGCCCCTTGGCGATATCAGCGGGAACGATCGCATCGTTGCTTCGTTTGCCATCCGCTTCCGAGTGGTAGCGCCCCGCTTCGATGCCGGAGTCGACATAAAGTCCCTGACACGGTAGGCCGTGGGCCCTCAACCATGCACCCATAGACGTGGATTCGTCCACACGTGTAAGGCGCACGTGTTTGAGGTCGTCAGCGCTCGTCCCGCCCAACACCGAAGTCTCAAACCCGTCGGGGGCTGCCCCCAGGCGCGCTGCTGGCGCCGTGACAGAAAAGAAGAGTGACTCCGGATCGTCCGGCAGCGCCACACGACTGCCACCCTCAAAATCGATGACATAGGTTTCGAGGCCCGCATCATATTCCACGGGGCAGAAATGACAATTGAGCACCGTGCAGATTTCCGTCGACACCGCTCGCGAGGCGACAACGGGATCATCAAGATAGGTAAACAGTTCGTCGCGCAGCAAATTGAGCGAGCGGCCGAGCTCCGCCGTGCGGCGCGAACGTAAGCTCGACGCCATGCCGACCAGCTGAATAGACAGGTAATCGCAGATGACCTCAAGCACGTTCACGTCATAGGCAAGTGGCGCCTGGGGGCGTTTCCAGCCAACTTCCAACACGCCAAGGACCTGCGTGCCGTAAAACACGGGAAGACAGATCTCGCTGCGATACGGGGGCATATCCTGCACGCGCAGCAAGTGCTTGGAACGATTGTCCAAATCCATGAACATGCCCGAAGCAACCCGGTCGCCCTCAAGGTCCTGC
>URZN01000287.1 GCA_900552345.1 uncultured Collinsella sp.
GAGCGTCGGCGGCATACCCATTCATATGGCGTGCGACGGCAAGGCAGCATATGAAAGCCGCTTAACGATTGCCTGCGAGCGGGGCTCGTTGGAAATCGAGCGCCTCCATCGCCCCGAGCTCGCCCATGTGAAATACTCCGACGGACGAATGCTCGAAATAAATGCCCCGTTTGAGGTCGATGATTTCTACGGCGAAATCCAGCATGCGACCCAGCTCATCCGGGCGGGGAAACTCGAGAGTCCCGTCATGTCCCTTGCCGCCACACAGCGCTGCGCGCACATTATCGATGCAATCCGTCTAGCCCTCTAGGACTTGGCGCTGACGCGTAGGGAATCATGAGGCTGGCGCCCGTAGCCGCAGTGCTTGGTGGCCCGCATCTCTGATGCCCCTTTTATAAGTTGCGGTGGAATAGTTCCTGTTTGCGGCAGAATAGGGGCCAAACAGGAACTATTTCACCGCAACTGATGAGGGGGAGCTGGGGATGCTGACGATCGGGTGTCACCTATCCACGACGAAGGGCTATCGGGCAATGGGGGAGACGGCGCTATCCATTGGCGCCAATACCTTTGCATTCTTTACGCGCAACCCGCGTGGTGGCAAGGCGAAAGACCTTGACATGGATGACGTGGCGGCCCTGCGCGAGCTTATGGAGCAAAACGACTTCGGCCCACTCGTGGCGCATGCCCCCTATACCTACAACCCCTGTTCTGCCAAAGAGCGGGCGCGTGAGTTTGCCTTGGAGGCAATGGCCGAAGACTTGCAGCGTCTGGAAGCACTGCCCGGCAACTACTACAACTTTCACCCCGGCGCACATGTGGGGCAGGGGACTGATGCCGGCATTCAGATGATCGTCGACACCCTGTGCCAGGTGATGTTTGAGGGCCAGCAGACGACGGTGTTGCTCGAGACCATGGCCGGCAAGGGCACCGAGGTGGGCCGCAGCTTTGAGGAGCTGGCGCTCATCATCGAGGGCGTTGCCGACAAGCGCCCCGAGCTGTCGGCCAAGCTGGGCGTGTGTCTGGACACCTGCCATGTGAATGACGCCGGCTATGACATCGTCTGCGATCTTGACGGTGTGCTTGACGAGTTCGATCGTGTGGTGGGTATCGAGCGCCTGCGCGCCGTGCACATCAATGACTCCAAGAATCCCTGCGGCGCCCATAAGGACCGCCACGAATGCATCGGTAAGGGCTATCTGGGTAGTGAAGAGTTTGGCGGCGGTATGCAGGTTATGCAGAATATTGTATTGAATAGCCGCTTGCGTGCGCTTCCATTCATTTTGGAGACGCCTAACGAACTTGCAGGTTATGCAGCGGAAATTACGCTATTAAGGTCATTGCAGCAGTAATGACTGTCACAAAGTGGAGTGTTCCATTCACGTTATGGGTTTGTTTCAATCAGTTTTCTAATTGCAGTTTCGCATTTACGGGTGCATAATATCCAACAGTTTTTGCAGACCTCTGAATCAAACGGGGTCACCGGAAGGAGACTGATTATGAAGCTGAAGAAGCTTGGCGCATTTGCCGCCACGGGCGCCATGGCGATCGCCCTTGCACTGACGGGCTGCGGCTCGTCCAACGCCACCTCTGGTTCTGATGCCGGTTCCAGCAGCTCTGACGACGCTAAGGTCGAGAAGGTCGACGGCTCCAAGGAGTACGCGCTCGTCAAGGACGGTACGCTGACCGTCGGCACCTCTGCCGAGTACGCTCCGTTTGAGTACAAGGATGACAACGGCGATTATCAGGGCTTTGACCTTGAGCTCATCAAGGCTATCGGCGACAAGCTGGGCCTGGATGTCGAGTACGTCAACAATGACTTCGACACACTCGTACCCGGTGTCGCTTCGGGCGCTAAGTACGACGTCTCCATCGCGGCTATCACCGACACGCCCGAGCGTGAGAAGGAAGTCACTTTCTCCGATTCCTACTACATGGACGATCAGGCTATCGTGACCAAGGTCGATAACACCGACATCACGGCCGACAACTACAGCGAGAAGCTCAACAACGCCGACGCTACCATCATCGTTCAGTCTGGCTCGACCGCCGAGTCCTTTGCCCAGGAGAACTTCCCCAAGGCCAAGATCGTCCCCTACAAGGACGCTACCGAGTGCTTCAGCGCCCTGCAGTCCGATAAGGGCGACGCCGTAGTCACCAACCGCTCCGTTGCCAGCCAGCTGACCGCCGAGCAGTTCAACACCTGCCAGACCATCAAGCAGATCAGCACCGGCGAGGAGTACGCCATCGCCATCAACCAGGGCAACACCAAGCTCAAGGACGACATCAACCAGGCTATCAAGGACCTGACCGACGACGGTACCGTCGACGCCCTCATGGCTAAGTACAATATCAAGTAAAATAACTACTTGATTGCGCGCGGGCCCTTTCCGTTTTGGCGGAAAGGGCCTTTGCGCTTCTCTTGACGGAGAGCGTTTCCGTCTCGTTTTGCCGGCAACTTCTACGATAGGAGCCACCTTGTCTCGACTGAACAAAGGGGCCGCGGAGCAGCGTTTTCCACTGCCCTCGATGCTCCAAAAGCTGGCCTGTGCCCTGGCTGTGGCGCTCGCCCTGGTATGCGCGGGGGCCTGCGTGCCCACGACCGCCCAGGCGCTTGAGACCGCAAAGATTACCGCCCTGTCTCTTATACACATCTCCGAGCCCACGAGACCGGAGCCTATCTC
>URZN01000288.1 GCA_900552345.1 uncultured Collinsella sp.
CGAGATAGGCTCCGGTCTCGTGGGCTCGGAGATGTGTATAAGAGACAGTGCCCATCTCGGCGGCACGCCGCAGCATCTATACCTCGATATCTGCACTTCGTCACGCCGGATACGAAATCGACTATAAGCGCGGCGTGGGCTATCGGCTCCTCACCCGCCCGCTTGCTGACGAAGAGATCATACGGCTCCACGGCATGGTCATGCGCAACCGATCGACGCCCATAGCCATTCGAAAGAGCATGGCACAGCACCTGGTCGCCATGGCGAGCGCCGATGTTCGCGACTATCTCGATATGCCCGAACCGGCACCGGCCGCCAACGACGCGCCCGTCAAGGCAACGCGTCCGCACGCCAAGCGTATCGACACGTGCGAGCTCGTCGAACAGGCCATCGACCATGGAACAACCGTCAGCTTTGATATCACAAATGTCCTGACCCGGGGCGAAATCGAGGTGGTGCGGATGACGGTCCGGCCCTTTGCCATCAGGCAACGCGATGGCGTCTCGTATCTGCTGGGAACGGTCTACGACACCCGAGGCGCCGACGACACTCTGCGCACCGTTGAGGTCAGCCGCATGAGAAACGTCAGCACGCGCTTGCTCGACGGCAAGAAACTCTTTGCCGCGCTAGACGAAGAAGACAGCCCCGCACCCGCGGCATAAGCCCCGTTACCGTCCGTCGTTCCTCAGCACCGCCCATCCGGTTCAGTATTAAAAAACCCGCCAGGTTATTGTAAAAATGGACATCGGCGTTACTATAGTCCCACTTGCACTTTTTCCTAGTGCAGTGTTTCCAGCCATTTTTATACTGGGGGTAATGATATGAAGGACATCACCATCAGCCGCAGGAGCCTTCTTGTCTCCGCTGGCCTGCTCGCGCTCGCTCCGCTCGCCGGATGCGGCGGCAACTCTGGTTCCGGCTCCGCTGCCGCCGGTTCCGACTACACCATCGGCGTTCTGCAGCTCACCGAGCACTCCGCGCTCGATGCCGCCAACGACGGCTTCGTCAAAGCCATCAAGAAGAGCGGTCTCAAGGTCAAGATCGACCAGAAGAACGCCCAGAACGACCAGTCCACGTGTAAGTCCATTGCCGACAAGTTCGTAGGCGACGGCGTCAACCTGATCTATGCCATCGCTACGCCCGCCGCGCAGGCTGCCGCCGGCGCCACCGCCGATATCCCCATCGTTGGCTGCGCCATCACCGACTACGCCGCTTCCGGCCTGGTCCAGGACAACGACAAACCCGGCACCAACGTCACGGGCGCTTCCGACCTCACCCCGGTCGCCGAGCAGCTCGAGATGATGCAGAAGGTCCTGCCCGACGTTAAGAAGGTCGGCCTGCTCTACTGCACCGCCGAATCCAACTCCGACGTCCAGATCAAGGCCGCCAAGAAGGAGCTCGACAAGCTGGGCCTGGAGTACACCGACTTCACCGTCTCGAGCTCTAACGAGATCCAGTCCGTCGTCGAGTCCGCTGTGGGCAAGGTCGACGCGCTGTACTCCCCCACCGATAACACCATCGCCGCGGGCGCCTCGCAGGTGGGCCAGATCTGCAAGGAGAACAAGCTCCCCTTCGTGACCGGCGAGGAGGGCATGTGCAAGGCCGGTGGCCTGTTCACCCTTTCCATCAACTACGAGGACCTGGGCTACGCCGCGGGCGAGATGGCCGTCAAGATCCTGAAGGGCGAGGCCAAGCCCGAGGATATGCCGATCAAGCACCTCTCGAGCAAGGACCTGGTCGTCGTCAAGAACGACGAGATGGCCGAGGCCCTGGGCATCGACCTTTCCGCTCTGGACGCGTAGCGGCATGCGCGGCGATGTGCCTAGGGCCCATACTCGCGCCGTTGCCGTGCTATTTAATATCTGAGCCACAGGGGCGGACGCCAAAGACCGGCGTTCGCCCTGCTTGTTTCGGATGAGACAAAACATCCGTCCGCAGCTCTTTTATGCAGTGTTACCGCTATTATGGAAAATCACGTGTCCACCCTATCCTAGGAGGTATGAAGCATGCTCATTGCATTGCAGGGCGCCGTTTCGCAGGGCGTCCTCTGGGGCATCATGGTGCTTGGCGTGTTTATCACGTTCCGCCTGCTCGACATCCCCGATATGACCTGCGACGGCAGCTTTGCCCTCGGCGGCTGTGTTTGCGCCGTGCTCATCGTCAACAATAACGTCGACCCGCTGCTCGCCGTGCTGGCCGGCATGTGCGCCGGCGCCATCGCCGGCGCTGTCACGGGTATCTTGACCACCGTCTTTGAGATTCCCGCAATCCTCGCCGGAATCCTTACGCAAATCAGTCTGTGGTCCATCAACCTGCGCATCATGGGCAAATCCAACACGCCCATCCTTGCCAAGGGCACCATCTTCTCATCCGTCAGCCATATGACGGGCCTGCCGCAGTCCACCGTTGCCATCATCCTGGGCATTGTGCTGGCCGTGGCCATCGTCGCCATCCTGTACTGGTTCTTTGGCACCGAAATCGGCTCGGCACTGCGCGCCACCGGCAACAACGAGTACATGATCCGCGCCTTGGGCGTCAACACCAACTCCACCAAGATGATCGCCCTCGTGCTCTCCAACGCCCTTATCGGCCTTTCGGGTGCGCTCATCTGCCAGAGCCAGAAGTCTGTCTCTTATACACATCTGACGCTGCCGACGATCTTACGCGTGTAGAT
>URZN01000289.1 GCA_900552345.1 uncultured Collinsella sp.
ATCGTCGGCAGCGTCAGATGTGTATAAGAGACAGTGGATGAGATGTGTGGGCTCATGCGCGGCAAAATCTGCATCGGTACGTTTTCGAGTGTGGCGACCCACGTGCTGCCGCCGGTGATTGCGCGCTTTCGCGCCGATCATCCGGACGTCGATTATGAGTTGCTGATGGGCGATTACTCAGAGATTGAACAATGGGTGGCGGAAGGTCGCTGCGACCTGGGCTTTATTCCGCGCGAGCCACGCGGCGCCGGCATGGCGTCGCGACCGTTGGTGCAAGACGAGCTGATGGCCGTGGTGCCAGCGGACTCCTCGCTTGCCACCGCGGAGGTCGTTTCCCTTGCCGATTTGGCCAACGAGCAGTTTATCCTGCTGGAACGCGGTAGCGACGACGAGATTACGCCGCTGTTTCGCCGCGCGGGACTGACGGTGTGCTCCAAGCTGTCGACCTGGGATGACTATGCGATTATGGCCATGGTCGAGGACGGCCTGGGCGTGAGCATTCTTCCCGCGCTCATCTTGCGCCGCTGTCAGTTCGATGTTGCCGTGCGTTCGCTCGAGGGACATCCCCATCGGCAGATCAATGCGATATATCGCACGGCTGACGTTTCGCTTGCCGCCGCTCGATTCCTTGAATACCTCTAAACGCGTACACGCCATTGTCCGCTTTGGGCAAATCTCGGAGTCCGGTACATTTTCTTATGAAATTGAACTTTCGAATGAGGTGCCGCGCTATACTGCTTGCTAAATTGAACCATGGTTCAATTTGTGTTCTATAAATTGAACTTTGCCAGCAAGGAGGTTCTAGTGGCCCAAGAGACGTTTAGCGATCGCCTGCGACAGACCATGTCCGATTGCGACGTTCGCCAGTCGGACGTAATTCGCGCTTCGGAGATGCTCGGCAAAAAACTCGGCAAGAGTCAGATGAGCCAATATGTGAGTGGCAAGACGATTCCGCGGCGCGATGTGGCAGAGCTGCTCGCCCGCATTTTGGAGGTCGATGTTTCCTGGCTGCTTGCCGGTGACGCCGATCAAGGCGAGGCATCATCGCCTCGCAACGATTCCAAGCCCGAACCCCATCCCTCAGCTCAAATTCCAAGGAGCACCACCATGCGTACTTTTTCTAAATCCACCAAGCTTGATAACGTCCTGTATGATGTGCGCGGTCCCGTCGTCGACGAGGCCGCCCGTATGGAGGACGAGGGCGAGCGCATCCTCAAGCTCAACATCGGCAACCCAGCGCCCTTCGGTTTCCGCACGCCCGACGAGGTTATCAAGGACATGCGCCAGCAGCTGCCCGACTGCGAAGGCTATTCCAACTCGCGCGGCCTGTTCTCTGCGCGCAAGGCGATTATGCAGTACTCGCAGATCAAGGGCCTGCCCAATGTTCAGATGGAGCACATCTACACGGGCAACGGCGTGTCCGAACTCATTCAGCTTTCGATGAACGCGCTGCTCGACAATGGCGACGAGATTCTGATTCCCAGCCCCGACTATCCGCTCTGGACGGCGTGCGCAACCCTTGCCGGCGGTCATCCCGTGCACTATCTGTGCGACGAGCAGGCCGATTGGTATCCCGACCTGGAGGATATGGAGTCCAAGATCACGAGCGCGACCAAGGCCCTCGTCATCATCAACCCCAACAACCCCACGGGCTCGGTCTACCCGCGCGAGGTGCTCGAGGGCATCGTCGAGGTTGCGCGCAGGCACCAGCTCATGATCTTTGCCGACGAGATCTACGACCGTCTGTGCATGGACGGCTACGAGCACGTCTCGATTGCCTCGCTCGCTCCCGATCTGCCCTGCGTCACCTTTAGCGGCCTTTCCAAGTCGCATATGATTGCGGGCTATCGTATTGGCTGGATGGTGCTTTCGGGCAACCAGCGCTGCATGAGTGACTTCATCATGGGCATCAACATGCTCTCCAACATGCGCCTGTGCTCCAACGTGCCGGCTCAGTCGATCGTCCAGACGGCGCTTGGCGGCCATCAGTCCGTTAACGACTACATCCGTCCCGGCGGCCGTGTCTACGAGCAGCGCAACTTTGTGTATGAGGCGCTCAACAAGATTGATGGCATCTCGGTGGTTAAGCCGCGTGCAGCGTTCTACATCTTCCCCAAGATGGATGTTAAGAAGTTCAACATCACCGATGACGAGCAGTTCGCTCTCGACCTGCTGCACGAGAAGAAGATCCTGATCACGCGCGGCGGCGGCTTTAACTGGGCCGAGCCCGACCACTTCCGCATCGTGTATCTGCCGCGCATGGAAGTGCTCAAAGAGTCGCTCGAAGACCTCGCCGACTTCTTTGATCATTACCGCCAGAGCTAGTGGGATAGAAGCTCCGCACTATGAAAAGCTCCCTGCAGTTGTTTTGCTGCGGGGAGCTTTCTTGAATCGGCGGAACTATATAACGATCCCGTCGCAGTGGTCGATTTCGTGTTGGATGATCTCGGCGGTGTAGCCCGAGAAGTTTTTGACGCGGTGGACGAAGTTCTCGTCCAAATACTCAACCTTAATGCGGCGATAGCGGGTACAGGGACGCTCGCCGATCAGCGAGAGGCATCCTTCGCTCGTCTGATAGGCATTGACCTGCTCAAGAATTTGCGGGTTGTACATCAGGAGCGCCCTGTTGCCGTCTTTTACGCAGATGATGCGTTTGCGCACG
>URZN01000290.1 GCA_900552345.1 uncultured Collinsella sp.
CTCAAAAAAGAGGCTCTGCTTGAGGCAAAGGAAGAGATCATCAAGAATAAGCAGGCTGCCGAGGCCGAGGACAAGCAGCGTAAGAGCGAGATTCGTACGCTCGAGAACCGTGTGATGCAGCGCGAGGAGTCTCTTGATCGCCGCAACGATGCCCTCGACAAGCGTGAACATCAGCTGTCCAGCCAGGCTGGCCAGGTCGAGAAGCGCTCCCGCGAGCTTGAGGAGCTCTGCGCCAAGCAGACCTCGGAGCTCGAGCGCATCGCCGACCTGACCCGCGAGGACGCTCACAAGGAGCTTCTCGATAAGGTTCGCGGCGAGGTTACCCACGAGGCCGCCACGATCATCCGTGAGTCCGAGCAGCAGGTTCGCGCCGAGTGCCACAAGACCGCTCAGGAGATCTTGTCCCTGGCGATTCAGCGCTGCGCCGCCGATCACACCGCCGAGGTCACCGTTACCTCCGTGCATATTCCTTCCGATGATCTCAAGGGTCGCATCATCGGCCGCGAGGGTCGTAACATTCGCACCTTCGAGCAGGTTTCCGGCGTCAACCTTGTGATTGACGACACGCCTGAGACCGTCGTGCTTTCGAGCTTCGATCCGGTCCGTCGTGAGACCGCCCGCGTCGCCCTCGAGAACCTTATTGCTGACGGACGCATTCATCCTGCCCGTATCGAGGAGATGTATCACAAGGCCGCCGACTTGGTTCAGCAGCGCGTGCGCGAGGCTGGCGAACAGGCTGCCTTCGATACCGGTATCCACGATCTGCATCCCGAGATCGTTAAGACCCTGGGCGCTCTGCGCTACCGCACCTCGTTTGGTCAGAACGTGCTCCAGCATTCCCTCGAGGTTTCCGACCTGTGCGGCGTGATGGCTTCCGAGCTTGGCCTGGACGTTGTGACCGCCAAGCGTGCCGGCCTGCTGCACGATCTTGGTAAGGCTATCGACCATGACGTCGAGGGTCCGCATGCCGTTATCGGCGCCGAGCTCGCCCGTCGCTATGGCGAGAAGCCCGTTATCGTTCACGCTATCGAGGCCCATCACGCCGACGTCGACCCCAACACGGTGCTCGATGTTCTGGTCCAGGCTGCCGATGCCGTTTCTGCCTCTCGCCCCGGTGCCCGTCGCGAATCGGCCGAGAATTACATCAAACGCCTTGAGAAGCTCGAGGAGATCGCCAATTCCCATGACGGCGTCGAGCGTACCTATGCCATGCAGGCTGGTCGCGAGGTCCACGTCATGGTTCAGCCGGACAAGATTTCCGATGCTCAGTCCACGGTCTTGGCTCATGACATCGCCCATCAAATCGAGGAAGAGATGGAGTATCCCGGTCAGGTGCGCGTCGTCGTGATTCGCGAGAGCCGCGCTGTCGATATCGCTAAATAACATGAACGACGCGAACGAGCTCATCTCATTTATCGCGTCGATGTCGGGGGAGGGCAACCTTCGCGTCGAGGAGAACCTTGGCGAGGGGTATGTCCGCCTCCGCGTTTCGGAGGCCGAGCGGCGCCAGGCAAAACACGACATTCAGCATGTCGAGGATATTGTCATCGAAATGCTGCGCAACGCTCGCGATGCCGGCGCCGACAAGGTCTATCTCGCCACGACCAAGGAAGATGGCGTCCGTACGCTCGTCTTTCTGGATAACGGGTCGGGCGTGCCGCAGGATATGCAAGAACGCATCTTCGATGCCCGCGTTACCTCCAAGCTTGAGAGCATGAAGATGGATCGTTGGGGCGTTCACGGTCGAGGCATGGCTTTGTTCTCGATTAAGCAGAACACCGACGAGGCGCGCGTTGTCGCGTCGGATGTTGATCTTGGCTCGGTCTTTAAGGTGAGCGTCGCTACCGACCGCCTTGGCGAGCGCGCCGATCAGTCCAGCTGGCCTCAGGCCGTGAAGGACGAGGACGGTCACTATGTCTGCGCCCGTGGCCCTCACAACATCATTCGCGCCGCTTGCGAGTTTGCCCTCGAGGAGTTGCGCGCCTGTGATGTCTATCTGGGGTCACCGTCCGAGATCGCCGCGACGCTGCATGCGCAGGCCTCCAGCCGTCTCGATGCTTCTCGTCTTTTGTTTATCGATGACGAAGCCGAGCTTCCCGTTGTCGATCGCCTGGGTCTTGCTTCGGATGCGGAAGACTTTATCCGTATCTGTTCGGGTTTGGGCCTTGAGATGTCCGAGCGTACGGCACATCGTATCTTGGCGGGCCAGATTAAGCCCGTTCGCGGTGTGACCGCACGCCTGCTACGCGAGCGCGATTCTTCCTCACATGCGTCTGCTCAGGTTGATCTTGCCAAGGATCGTCGCGGGCTGCGTATCGCCAAAGACGACATGGCGCAGTTCTCGCGAGCAGTGGAGCGCGACTTTAACGATCTTGCATCGCGGTACTATCTCAACCTTTGCGGCGACCCCAAGATTCGTGTTTCGCGTGATCGCATCACTGTGACGTTCGATCTTGCCAAAGAGGAATAGCATCTTTACCGAGTCCGTTCGGTACGATACAGTTATTGCAGTTAAAACGTACTTTTAAACGCAGGAGTTTCTTCATGGATTGCCTGAAGGTATCAAGCAAATCATCGCCCGCGTCCGTTGCCGGCGCCATTGCCGGCATGGTCAAAGACTGTCTCTTATACACATCTGACGCTGCCGACGATCTTACGC
>URZN01000291.1 GCA_900552345.1 uncultured Collinsella sp.
TGGGCTCGGAGATGTGTATAAGAGACAGCGTTGAGAGCGGCGGCGTAGGCCTCGGCGGCCTCGGCGTACATGCCCAGATGCATCAGGGCGTTGCCGCGCAGGTGGTCGGCCTCACCCATGATCTCGTTGGGAGTCTTTGCCGCGCCAAGCATCTGGGCGGCAGCGGAAAAATCACCCGCGCGATAAGCGGCGCGGCCCTGTTGGATCAGCTGGCTATTCAAGGAAGTCCCCTTTACTCGTGAACGATCTCGACATGAACGATCTCGTCGCCGGCGCGCAGCTGCGAGATGACGTCGAGGCCCTCGACCGTGGTGCCAAAGACGGTGTAGCCGGAGTCGAGGTTGTGCTGGGCACCCAGGCAGAAGTAGAACTGCGAGCCCGCGGAATCGGGATCCATGGAGCGGGCCATGGCAAGCGCGCCGTCAACATGGCTGTTGCGCGGATTGGTGGCAAACTCGCCCTTGATGCAGTAGCCGGGGCCGCCGGTACCGGGCATGCCGTCGGGACCCTCAAGGCCGGCAGCGACGTCGGCGCCGGACATATCGCGGGTATTGGGGTCGCCGCCCTGGATCACAAAACCGGGCACATAGCGATGGAACTTAAGGCCGTCATAAAAGCCCATAGTGGAAAGCTCGCAGAAGTTCGCCACATGGATGGGGGCGCCCTCACCGTCAAACTTGACCTTGATGGTGCCCTTCGACGTCTCGATCACCGCGCACTCGTCACCGACGAGCTGGTACTCGGGCGTATAGAGCTCTTTCTTAAAACCAAACATGTGGTTCCTTCCTCGTGCGTTTAAAGCATATTTGTACGAATTGTAGCAATAAGCACGGGCTTCCATCAATTGCGCACGCAGGTTATGCCGCCGGAGGGCAACAAATTACGAACGCTGCTGCGGCCTCCAGGCGCTCACGTTGGCGTCGTACTGGTTAAGCGCGCTGTTGCCGCCTTGTGCGATGGGCGCCAGGATCTCGCTCTGACGGGCGCTCAGCGACTCGCCGTCGGGAATGGACAGCGAGATATCCCAGCTCTGGCAGATCACGTCGACACGCTCGTACATCCATTGGGCAAGCTGCTTTAGATGATCGATGTCCTCCGCATAGACCGTGTCGTCCTGAACCTTGAGGTTGTTGAGCTCATCTTGGGTCTTTTTAATCTGATCGCGCAGGGCATAGGCGCTCTGCGACAGCTCCTGGCGGGTGGAGAGCGGCGTACGCAGATACCCGTTATTAAACGAATCGATGACCTCGCCGATCTGATCCTCGTCGCTGTACGACACGATGGTCTGGTACAGGCCGTCGAGCCTGGCATAGAGCTGGTCGTCGGTTAAGACGGTCTCCTCCTGAACGACCTCGGACGCATCCTCCTGCTTGGACTCTTTCTCGGTGGCCTCGCCCTTTTGGCGCGACGGGAAGGTAGTCTTGGCTGCTTGGCCAAACTGGTCGTAGAAGCCGGGCATGACGCCCATGGGATCGGCAGTCACAAACCAATAGGCACCACCGCACACGGCGGCGAGCACCGCGATGACGATGATCGGCTTGGGGATATGGCGTTTGTGCTTGTGATAGGCATCCTCGTCGGGGTGGACCTTGCGCTTGGCCTTTTGCTTTTTGGGCTGGGCATCATCACGCAGGGACACCGGCGTGGGGATATCGACCTTGGGGATGCCAAAGTCCTTATCGAAGGCAGGCAGCACGCAGGTCTCGTTGGGGTCGGCTGCGTCGGAGAGCACCGCGGCGG
This sequence comes from uncultured Collinsella sp., assembly GCA_900552345.1. GTDB lineage: Bacteria > Actinomycetota > Coriobacteriia > Coriobacteriales > Coriobacteriaceae > Collinsella. The sequence continues at coordinate 1,741 of URZN01000291.1, forward strand.
CAGACGCCGGCGCGTGGGGCACCTCGGTATCGATCTGCTCCTGCGTCAGGCGCGGAAAGCCGGCCGTGCGCCCTGCGGCCAGGTCGGATGCGGCCGCGTCCTCGGAAAGGATGCCTGGCGCGGGGCGTCCACACTTGGGACAGGTACGGTCATGCGGGGACAGACGGGCGCCGCAGCCGTCGCAGAACACGAACTCGGTATGCTCGGGTCCATCGCCCGGACCAACGTATGCGTTGCAATAGGGGCAGAACGAGGCGCCGTCCTCGATGGTCTTTAGGCAATGCGGGCAGATCACGGCATCCTCTTTCCGAAGCAATTCAAACAATTGAGGTTAGAGCATAACATCGACACGGCCCCACAAGCGCAAGGCACCAATTCAACATCCCCGCTCACCCCTAAGTTGCGGTGAAATAGGGACTGAATAGGAGGTTAAAACGCTTAAACAGTCCCTATTTCACCGCAACTTAGGGAGGCGTTGGGGCTAGTCTTTCTTTACGGGCTTATTCTTCTTGCTTGGCATCGAGACCTTAATGCCCTGGGCCGATTTGGTCACGCGGGAGCGCTTGGCACCGGCGCCCTTCTTTTTCTTGGGCTGGGTCTGGGCCACGCCCTCGAGTGCGCGGGCCTCGGCCTCGCGGACAGTGCGGTCCTCGCGGCGCTGCGCCATATCGGCGGCAACGCGCTTGGCAAAACGCTCGGCCGTCGAACCCGTCGAGCTTACCTTGCCGCCACCGCGACCCAGGTGGACGCGCACACCACGGCCAAAACCAGTTGCGGCATGACGACGACGCGGCTTGAGCGAATCCATCATCGTGGCGAGCTTAAAGAACACCGAGCAGGTAAAGACCACGATGACAGCCAAGATAACCATCTGGCCCATCGATAGGTTGGCAAT
>URZN01000292.1 GCA_900552345.1 uncultured Collinsella sp.
GACCTGTGTGACGGCGATGTCCGCGGCCAACACGTACGTGAGCGCCATCGAGGCCGTGCGCGAGGACCAGCAGGGTCACGGCAGCGCCAACGACATGGGCATGGACGTCATCGCCCTGCAGGACCTGCCGCAGCACACGGTGTAATGTGACCTGGTCGGCCGGGGCGGCAGGGGCCGAGATTTCCCCCTTCGCTCCGGCTGCAAGCAGAGTCGCTCGGTGGGAAACTCGGCCCCCTCCGCCCCGGCCTACGGCGACTCGGGTGCACCGTGTGCTGCGGAAGGGGCTTTGCGCGATGACTAGGGCTGAATAAAAAATGAGTGTGGGCTCTGTCGTTCGAATGAACGACAGAGCCCACGTTAATATTTCAGCCAACGTACGTCATAGCAATCCCCGGTAGGTCGAAGGTGCCCTGCGGCGGCCCGGTGTTTTCATCTGAACGACTTTGCGCAGCAACCGGAGTGAAGATGAAAACACCGGGCCGCCGCAGGGCACCCACAGACCGCAGGGACGGGAGCAGCTATACTACTCTCAGTAGTTAAGGGTCGCGGATCCGCCGCGTCACCGCTCTCAACAGGAGGTCTTTGTTTATGGCAGATCAGAAGCCGGTTGTCGGGATCATCATGGGCTCCAAGTCCGATCTGGGCGTTATGGAAGGCTGCACCGCCGAGCTCGAGGCGCTGGGCGTGCCCTATGAGCTCGTGATTGCAAGTGCACACCGCACACCGGCGAAGGTCCATGAGTGGGCCTCGACCGCTGCCGACCGCGGCATCAAGGTGATTATCGCTGCTGCCGGCAAGGCTGCTCACCTGGGCGGTGTCGTGGCTGCGTTTACGCCGCTGCCGGTCATCGGTGTGCCTATGAAGACGAGCGATCTGGGTGGTATGGACTCGCTGCTGTCGATGGTGCAGATGCCTTCGGGCGTGCCCGTTGCCTGTGTGGCCATCAACGGTGCCAAGAACGCTGCCATTTACGCCACGCAGATTCTGGGCGCATGCGATGTCGAGTACCGCAAGGTTATCGAGAAGATGAAGCAAGAGATGGCTGACGCCTAAGCGCTCTGCCAGTCCATTTGCAGCATAAGGAGAGCCATGTCCGACTATCAGGGAAAGCGTTTTTCGGCTTCTCGGATTCCCGATCCAGCCAAGTCGGGAGCAGCCCGCGCACCGCAGCAGGGTCGGACATCCTCTCCTCAGCAGCCGCGCGCGCCGCGCCCCGTGACGCCGGCGAAGCATCGCCGTCAGGATACGCCGGCTGCATATCGTCCTTCGTCATACAGTACGGCCAAGAAGTCACCTCGCTCTTCGGCGCATGCCGCGCCATCAAGCTATACCGAGCCGCCGCGCAAAAAGCGCCGCTCCGTCATTCCCATTCTGCTCATCATCATCGGCATTGGCCTGATCGTTGCCGCTGCCGCCATCTTTATCAACGCGCAGATTGGCTACAAGCAGGCGAGCGAGTCGTATCAAAAGATCGAAAAGCAATATGTGAGCGACAAGGACGCCAGCGGCGTGCCGATTATCGACTTCAACGCGCTTGCCCAGACAAATCCCGAGGTTGTTGGTTGGATTTACGCGCCCGGCACTAACATCAACTACCCCGTGGTGCAAACCAACAACAACTCCAAGTACCTCAACACGCTGTTTGACGGCACCGCCAATGCCTCGGGAGCCATCTTCTTGGATAGCGACGACACCGCGCCGGGCATGGTGGATCAGCAGACCACGATTTACGGTCATCATATGAACGACGGTTCGATGTTCAACGTGATTTCGGATACGACCGATCAAGCGACGTTCGACAGCATGGAATACGTGTACTACATCACGCGCGATGCGACGTATAAGTTGCGCCCGCTGGCGACCAAGGTGGTCGAGGACACGTATGCCAAGGCGCGCACGCCCAACTTTGAGGGCGATGACGGACTGAAGAATTACCTGTCCGAGATGCTCGACGGTGCCTCTGCCGTGGCGAGTGATGCCGCCGATCGTGCCGCTTCGGCAACCAAGGTCGTAACGCTTGTGACCTGCCGCTCGCTGTCATTTAGCAATACGCGCGCAGTCATGGTGCTCACGCCGGTCGAGGAATAAGTGGTTCGAGAGTAGCTAAAAGAGCCCCGTCCCAAATGAGCTACTCGACGACAGTAAAAAGGAGAAATGATGCTTGAAAGTGGCAAATCGATGCCTTCGGTTGATGCCTGGCTGCGCGAAGCCAAGGCCGATGTTTCGGCGGCTGATTGTGGGATGTACCTGACACACAATGGCGTGGTGCGTGCGACGCCTAAGTCCGAGGTGCGTGGGGTCGAGACAGATGGTGTGGCGCCTGGACATAAGGTGGGCGGCATGGTGTTTGGCTTCGATGCCGAAAAGGTGCAGGCTGCTATCGAGGCAACGCGCGCGATGCCGGGTATCGGCTATGTGCGCGTGTGGCTGGCGAGCGGCGAGCTTACCGTGGGCGACGACATCATGCTCGTACTCATTGGCGGAGACATTCGCCCGCATGTGGTCGACGCACTTCAGAAGCTTGTCGGCACCATCAAAAATGAGTGTGTGAGCGAGGTCGAGCGCGAGGCATAGGACCTTGCGATCAATTCGAGTCCATCTACAGCAAAAGCCCACTGGCA
>URZN01000293.1 GCA_900552345.1 uncultured Collinsella sp.
TGCAGCAGGGGCTCTCAATGTTTTTATGTCCTGCTCATATCGTTTCTGCCGGCAGCCGGGGACAGTCCTTGCGGCGTCCCGCGAAGAGTGTCCCCAACGACCAGTCATTTAAGAACGTCCCCAATGACTAGTCGTTTAAGAACGTCCCCAATGACTAGTCGTTTAAGAACGTCCCCAATGACTAGGCGAGGGCGGTCATGATGGTGCGGGCGACGCCGTCGTGGTCGTTGTCGTATTCGGTGATGGCGTCGGCGGCGTCGCGGTCTTCGGGCTCGCCGTTGATCATGGCCATGCCGTGGCCTGCTGCCTGCAGCATGGGAATGTCGTTGATGTTGTCGCCGAAGGCCCAGGCGTCGGCGAGACGCTCTCCCAGGTGCTCGCATAGCCACGTGAGGGCCGTCCCCTTGGTGGCTCCCTCGCCCATGACCTCGATATTCATGGCGTACGAACGCGTGACCTCGATGCCTTCGAGCGTGTCGAGCTCCGCCGCGATGACGTCGCGATCGGCCGGGTTGTGCCAGTACATGGCGATGCGTTCGAGTGTCTCGACCTCGTCGATCTTGCTGTCGATATCCATATCGATCGGTGTTCGTGTGCGCTTGAGCGAAGCCGCGATGTGGGGGTCGCCGCCACAGAACTCGTCTAGGCGCGTGTAGAGCGAGCGGGGGAGGAAGCACTGCCCGTCCGCGAAGATATCGAAGGTGACGTCATGGCCGGCGGCAATGCTATGGACGCGGTGGGCGATGGCGCGGTCGAGCGGTCGGCTCAAAATGCGCGTAGCGCGTGAGGCATCGGTAGGCACATCTTCGTCTAGCTGCCAGACGCTGGCACCATTGGCGCAGACTGCGTAGTGCACGGCAGGATGGGCGAGGATAGGCTCAAAGATGCCCGACAGCGGACGCCCCGTGCACGGTACAAACTCAATGCCGCGACGTGCGAGCTCGTCGAGCATCGCCCAGGTGGCGTCGCTCATCTGCTTGTCACTCGTCAACAGCGTTCCATCCATATCGGAAAAAACAATCATTCGATGCAGCCCTTTCTGCTGGCATAAAAAGCGTGGCCGAGGGCGGTGATGCCCTGGCCACGCTCGAGTTCTATAACGGTCCGCGTCCTAGCGGTCGGCGAGCGGCTTGTACTCCAGCGGCTCGATCACCGGACGGTACGCCGGGCGGATGATGCGATGCGCGCAGAAGAGCTCTTCCATGCGGTGCGCCGACCAGCCGGCCATGCGGGCGACGGCGAATAGCGGTGTAAATAGCGTCTCGGGCACGCCGAGCATCTTGTAGATAAAGCCTGTGTACAGGTCGATGTTGGCGCAGATAGGCTTGGTCATGCCGTGGTCGCGCATCACCTGCGGTGCCAGGCGCTCGATGCGCTCGATGAGCGCGAACTCATCGCCCAGGTCCTTCTTGGCGGCAAGCGTGCGCGCGTAATGGCGGCACACCTCGGCGCGCGGATCGCTCAGCGTGTAGACGGCGTGGCCCATACCGTAGATGAGACCCGTGCCGTCGAAGGCCTGCTTGTCGAGGATCTTGCCCAGGTAGGCTGCGACTTCGTCCTCGTCCTCCCAGTTGGAGACATGTGCACGGATGTCCTCGTGCATGGATACGACCTTGGCGTTGGCGCCGCCGTGGCGCGGACCCTTGAGCGAGCCGATGGCCGCGGCGTAGGCGGAATACGGGTCGGTGGCCGAGGAGGACAGCACGCGGCAGGCGAACGTGGAGTTGTTGCCGCCGCCGTGCTCGGCATGCAGCATGAGCATCACGTCGAGCAGCATGGCTTCGTCGCGGGTGAATGCCATGCCGCCGCGCAACACCTGCAGGATGGTCTCGGCGGTGGAGAGGCCGGGTGTGGGGTGCGGTACATGAACCTCGGAGCCGCGGCGCTTGGCGACCGAGGCCATATGCGCGAAGGCGGCGATGCGGGGGAGACGGGCGAGCATGGAGATGGCGACGTCGATTTCGTGCTCGGGTGTAATGGCGTCGGGCTCGGCGTCGAAGGCGTAGAGCAGCAGCACAGCGCGCTGAAGCACATTCATGATGCTCGACGACACCGTGGTCATGGGGAACTCTTTAACGTACTCGTCGCTCAGGGGCCTAAAAGCACCCAGACGTCCGCAAAAACCGTCTAGCTCCTCTTTGTTGGGCAGAGAGCCCGTGATGAGCAGGTAGGCGACCTCTTCGTAGCCATAGCGATTCTCGGCCTGGGCGTTGTTGACAAGGTCCTCGATGCTGTAGCCGCGCAGCGTAAGCTTGCCCTGGTCGGGCACGACTTTGCCGTCGACCTTGTTGTAGCCGTGCACGTCCGAGATGCGGGTAAGGCCCGCGACCACGCCCGAGCCATCGGCATTGCGCAGGCCGCGCTTGACGTTGTGCTCTACGAACAGGTCCTCGTCGTACGGGGCGGTCGGCAGGCCGTGGTAGAGGTTTTCGCTTTCGGGCGAAATCTGACGGCTCGCCTCGTAATCCAGAACCAGGCGGCTCAGGTGATCGTCGAAGCGATAGTAGATTTTCTTGGCGTCGTAGGCCATGCGCGCTCCTCTCCGGTCCGCTTTGGGGCCGCGCGCTTGGACGATATGACGTCAAGCTGCCCCGAGCGGCTTGTTCGCTACAGGC
>URZN01000294.1 GCA_900552345.1 uncultured Collinsella sp.
GAAAATATCAGTATTTCGGTTGTTCCAGTTGAAGGCGGATCTGGCGTTACTGTCAACTCGTCATCTAAGGTCAGGACAAACGTATTAAACGGGGGCAAAAATGCAAAGAATATTGCCGAGATAGTCGATGCCCTATCGAAGGAGCTCGAGCAGTATCCGCAGGTTTCACAGACTATTGAGACGCTGGTGGATAGTGGTGATGTAGTTGCAAGGCCCGAGAGACTTGCAGCGCTGCGTGATAGTGGAGTACTTACCGAGGAAGAGTTTGCTGCAGAAAAGGCGAAAATCCTTTCGTAATTAGACACGATGGTTGGATTTGCTTTCTGTTATTGAACTTGTTTATACCAGGCTGAAAACATCGTGTGGAATAAAAGTGCGTAGTAGCCTCGCCTTATACGGCAATAGGGACCTCTTTGGGGCGCCCTGCCTTTGGTGCGTCGGTGAGTCGTGCCTCGATGGAAGTTTTGGACACCATGCGCTTGGTGCCGTCCTTCCATGAATCCAACATTCCTGCATTTATCAGTTGCGATACCCGTGCTGAGCTAACACCGAGCATACGTGCGGCATCCGCTGCGGTGACGGCGGGGATGTCGCCGAGCTCGCGGCTGACGGCCACGGCGATAATCTTGCCGCCGTGTTGTGGCTGGTGTCCAAAGTCCGGCGCGGGAAGATCGACGCCGCCCATAAGGTGATCGTCGACCATACATGCGAGAAAATCAGCGGCGCTTTCGACAGCGTCGTTTAGGTCGGAGCCAAACGTTCCCCCTCCGCCCAGCGAGCCACATGGCACAGCGTCGACAACGCCGTCCGAATCAAAGAACTCGAATTCCCATACGTAAAGCATGTAAGGCCTCCTCTAATGGCGAATAATACGAGGCGTACTCCTAGAAGCATTGCCAGTCGCATCGATGCGGCTGATCATGTCTATCTTAAAGCCTCGCGCGGACTCGAATTTCAATGTCGCCTAGCGCCTTCGTGCAGGATTCCCGAAGTGACTAAAATGTGACCATAGAGGCAGTTTTAGCGAACCCCATGGGAGTGACACGCATGGACAACAGCACCTTGTTGTTCCAGGACAAAGGTTCGGGCATGTTTAAAGACGTCAAGATCTAGCCTAACCGTATCGAGGTGCTCAAGAATGGTACTTTCGGCGGCAAGCATATCGAGATTGTCTACCTTAAGGACATCACGGGAGTCAACAGGATCAAGGGCCGCGACGTTTTTCTGCGCAACAGATTGTTGACTGCCTGTGTCTTTAGCCTGAGTAGCCGTGCGAAGGCCCAGGAATTTGTGAACGCGCTGAACATGGTGATGTAGCCGACGTCGGCGTTCGGGCCAGACTTACGCCCGCGCATCTGGCGGCACGGTGGCTGGTCGTTCAACCTGCGAGGCGTTGCTCCTTCATGTCAAAAATAGGGGCGCAGAACGGTATTCTGCGCCCCCCAATCAAATCGATGTGTCCAAAAGGGCCGGCTGGCCTATTCGTCAACGTCTCCATTGTCCTCGCGGTCATTGGCAAGCATTGCCGTGCCGGCGACCGTCGTCGCCACGGCGGCAGCGGCGAGCCCGGCGGCGATGCCAGAGCCGTCGCCCGTGTCGGCGAGCTTTCCGCCCGAGCCCTTGCCCTTGTTGCCCTTGCCGTTCTTATCAGCGCTGCCCACGTTGGCGCCAGTGCCGGCGCCGGCGCCGCCTGCACTGTCCGAGGCCGCTACAGTAAAGCTTGCGGCTCCGTCGGTGGCAAGCGTGTAGTTTTGCGCCGCGTCGCCCAACAGGCCTTTCGCACGCACCCAATACGTTCCTGCGGCAAATGTTTCGCCTTCGGCCATTGCCGCGCCCGGAGCGCCGTTCGCGTCGTGCACAAATTCCAGCTGGGCCGCACAGGCATCGGTTTCGAGCTTGCCGTCGAGCGGCGCCGTGACCTTGGCGCGCACGTCTTCGCCGGCCTTAAGGCCTTCGAGTCCCTCAAAATGGGGCGTCAGCGCGCGTGGATCGATATCGATGGGCACAAAGCCCTGCAGCCCCGTAACGGTCTCGTTGCCCAGGGCGTCGACATCCACATATTCGATGGCAAACGCGCTGCCAGAAGCGGCCACGTTGAGTACGTTGCTGCTGTCGACAAGGCGGAAATGGCCCTCGCCAACGGTCTTGCCATCTTGGAGCGAGGCATCGCTCAGCGAGTCTCCATACGTCATGTGCATGCGGTCCGGGAGGCAGCATGAAACTGTTGGCTTGTGCTTCGCGTCGTAATTGCGTTGGTAGATGCTCCGGGCCAGTGCCGAATCGATAAAGTCGGACGCGATAATACCAACGTGCTTGAGGCAATCTGACTTTGTTTTATCGCTGCCGCTGGGATTGATGTACTGGCTCTTGTACAGATGCTCGTTGACCACTCGCGCCGCGGTAAAAGGATTGCTTCCTTGTTTGTAATTCGTGCAACTGGTGTAGTTGATAGACCAGCAGCGTTCCAGGACTTGCATCTTGGCGCCATCATTGTCCTCGACGTCCACCTTGTTGCGCGTGAGATTGGTCGTCTCTCGCAGCGCCATATCGACCCAGCTAGTCTTGTCGGTTCCGGCGCATTCAAAATGGTCCTGGGCGTATACCT
>URZN01000295.1 GCA_900552345.1 uncultured Collinsella sp.
CGTCTCCACCGCACAAGGCGCATACAGGACCGAGCCAATACGATGCAAGCCGCAGCCGCAACGGGAATGGCCATAAGCAACATGACAGGCGCTGCCCACTCTCCCAGTAGCAAATCGGCCACCAGGTTAAGTACCAAGCTACAGCTCACACACAAGCCGGCACAAAGTGCCATCGTCCACGGCATCAATGGCCGAGGTGGCATCACATGCTCGCGCTTGGGCGTGCTCATACGCAGATACAATCTTTGATTTTGGCAAGCTTTTTCTCACCGATTCCCGATACGCGCATCAGGTCATCGACTGAGGCAAAAGCACCGTTCTTTGTCCGCTCGTCGATAATCGACTGAGCCATAGAAGGCCCAATGCCCGAGAGCGTCTGCAGTTCCGCCGCGCTCGCCGTATTGATGTTGACGAGCCCTGCCACATCATTCGCGCCCGAAGCCAAGACAGCTCCGCCATCGGCTCCACCGTCCGCGGAAACCGTCTGCTGCTCCCCCACCTTTGGTACGTATATTTTTTGTCCGTCTGCGACCTTGGATGCCCGATTAAGCCCTGTCACATCCGCCTCGGCCGTAAGCCCTCCGGCGGCATCGATAGCTTGGGACACCCGTGCTCCATCTTTGAGCCGATACACGCCAGGCCTCACAACGGCGCCATCCACATCGACGTACACCTCCGCAGCAGAGGAACTCTTGGCCGAAGACTCATCATCAGGAGACGCATCCCCGGACCCGCGCGCATCCGAAGCGCTCGCCTCATCACTACGCTCAAACGACACGCTACTGGAGTGGCCACCAAAACTTGCCATCGCCAAACCGCTCGCGGCGGCAATGACAACCAGAATCGCCACCACCACCGCTTTATGCCCGAGCAACTTGCCCGCCCAGCGGTCCATCCGTTTAACCCGTTCGTGTTGCTCGCGCTGCGCCATAGCAAACACCTCCCAACACCATCGTGTCAGGAAACGAACGCCGCAGCTTCCGCACGTCCACACCAGTTTTCGCGGTCAAACCAAAAGCTGACCAAAACCTTGCGCGAACATGTCCATTTATTCAGGCACACGTCAGCGAATGAACATCTTGGCATCATTTGCCCAGATAGCAAAAGGCCGACGATACAGGCGCATCGTCGGTCTATGCAGGCAATTACTCGTGATCTTGGTAAATCTCACGCGGAGCAAGCTCCGAATGTTTGCGTTTTAAGGTCTTAGGGGCCTTATACGTGTTGCTGGAGAAGTCGATATACTCGGTCTGCTTAAGCAAGCGCTCAATCATCTCCTCGTGGTCGAACAGCTCCCAGGCCTCGTGCACGGCATCGAGTTTGGCGTGCGTCTCGGGACGACGCGGCATAAACAGCGTGCAGCAGTCGGGCGCTGCCTCAGTAGAAATATCGAACGTACCGATCTCCTGAGCGCGCGCAATGATCTCCTGCTTGTCAGACCCGATGAGCGGACGGAACACAGGAATCTTCACGGCTTCGTTGACGGCCATGATGTTCTCAAGCGTCTGGGAGGCAACCTGACCGAGCGACTCGCCGGTCACGATGGCCTTGGCGCCCTCGATATGCGCGATGCGCTCGGCAACCGAATACATGATGCGGCGATACATGATCACGCGTAGGTTGCTGGGGCAGGCGACGGAAATCTCACGCTGGCAATCGCCAAACGGCACCACGTACAGGCGGCCGATCTGGACACCCGGCTCAAGCGCACGGATGATGTCCTGCACCAAAAACTCGCTCGTATCGGGCGTCTGCGGACGACCGGAGAAATGTACCGGCACGCACACCGCGCCGCGACGCGCGAGCATCCAGGTCGCCACCGGAGAATCGATACCCGACGACAGAAGCGTCACGACCTTGCCGGCAGAACCCACCGGCAGGCCGCCCACGCCGCGCTCGGAGCGCGCGTACACGTAAACGCTCCCCTGGACCACCAGTACGTGCACCATCGCATCGGGGTCGTGCATTTGAACCTTTTTATCGGGGAAGGCCTCGCACAGCACCTCGCCCACCTGACGATTAATATCAATCGAGGTGAGCTCATAGTCGGTATTGGAGCGCTTAGCGTGCACCTTAAACGAATCGAAGGGGCCAAACTCGCGCAGCGCCTTGACGGCGGCGGCGCAGTACTCCTGCGGGTCGCGGTTGGTGTGATACGCCAGGGACACACGGGCAACGCCGGGGACGGTGCGGATGACACGCGCCGCCTCGTCGGCCTGATGCTCGTTAAAGGTCACGAGGATATAACCGGAAATTCGAGACACGGCGTTCACGGAAAAGGCGGCCAAAGCCGCCTTAATGTTATCCATGAGGATATGCTCAAAATGTGCGCGGTTCTTGCCCTTCAGTCCAACCTCGTGATAGTGGACCAGGCAGACGCGAGCTGCCATTTAGGCTTCAGCAACCTTATGGCCGAGTGCCTTCTCGTAACGGGCCTCGTCGTAGGAGATATCGCCGTCGACGATCTCGTCCATAGCCATCGAGATGGTGTCGGCGCCGGAGAGCGCGATGGTGATGTCATCGACATCCTGAACGGCAAGCACGCGGTTATGCTGGCCACGCAGCATGCTATTGATGTCGCAGGCGCGCTTGGAGGCAAGCGAAG
>URZN01000296.1 GCA_900552345.1 uncultured Collinsella sp.
GATCCAGCGCTCCACGTCGGCAAGCTCAATCTGGGGCGCCTCGACCATCTGGGCGAGCTTTGCCAGGTCGCTATCGAGCATGCGCGTGTTTTCGCCCGAACGCGAGACGAGCTCCTCGGCAGCAGCCGTCGAGATGGACTTACCGCGCTGCGTCGCCATCTGCTGAACACGGCGCGGCAGTTCCCAGCGCTTGGTACCCGAGCAATCGACGATAGCCTTCTTGTCGATCTTGGCGATTGCCTTATACAGGCGCGTATTCTTGGCAAGTGAGTCGGCGATAATGAGACAGACCGTCGTGGGGCTGGGACTTGCGAGGTACTCGACGAGCGGTTCAGAAATCGCCTTGGAAAGCTTGGAGCAGCCGTCGAGGATCACCAGGCGAAACTCGCTACCCATAGGAAAGGTATTGAGCGAGCCGATGATCGACTCGATATCGGGATCTTTAGTCATGTCGCGTTCATCGAGGTTGAACTCAACCATACCCGACTTTTCCAAGCGAGCTTTCATACGCGAGACGGCGTGGTCGCGCTTGACCCCATCGGTACCGACGATCAGATAAGCCGGCAGCAGACCGGTTTCGGACATTGCGCTCCCCTCTCGCAGACTCTCGAATTCGTACCGTGCCATTTTAGCCCAGGGGCCCACCGCGCGCCAACGATGTCATCACGGCCGCTGGCATCGCATCGCAAAGCCCTTCGCAGTCGGCGTGACGGTAATGTCTCCTTGTTCGATAGTGCAAGCAAATGCGCCGCCCGCTTCCTTAACGGCATCGATGCAGGCGTCCGAGGGATGGCCGTAGCGGTTGCCCTCGCCCGCACTCGCGATAGAGAGCTCGGGCTTAAGCGCTTCCAGCAGGTCTAGGTCGACAGAAACCTTTGAGCCGTGATGTCCCAGCTTGAGCACATCGATATCCCCCACCTTCTGTACAAACTCGCGTTCCTGATCGAGCTCGGCATCACCGGTGAGTAGCATGCGGAGACTCTGGCCTCCTTGGACATAACTGAGCAGCAAGACAAGCGAGTCTTCATTGCCCTCGCCATCCACGGACTCGAATGGCCACATCACGCGGGCGCAAAATGAGCCGATGTCGACCGTATCCCCACGGCGCACCTGCCGATACTCCACACCAGGTCGGCTCAATACCTCGGCAGGAGCATCCTCCAGCGCATCCGCCGCCACGGCAATCGTTCCGACCGAAAACTGTTCGAGCACGGCAGGCAGACCACCCCAGTGATCCTCATCCCAATGCGTCACAAAGACGGCGTCGATATGGTGCACGTTATTGCGAACCAACGCCGACACCACGCGCTCATCGAGCCCACAGTCCACGAGCGCCACGGCGCCACCCTGGCGGATAAGAATCGCATCGGCCTGCCCCACATCGAGCACCGTCACCGAAGGCGACGCGAATCGATCCCAGTAGACGTACGGAATCGCAGCCAAGAGCACCAGGCATGCAAGCCCCGCCGCCATGGGGCGTGCGCGGGGACGTGGCCACCAGACCAAGAGGACCGCCAGCGCGAACGGCACCACGTATACCCAGACCGTATCGGGCGGCACAGTAACGGATGCGCCCGGAACAGCAGCAAAAAGCTGCTCAAAGAACAGCGCGCAACGAGCGACAATCATGGGCACCACGAGAGCCACGCGACTCAACAGCGGCACAAGCGAGCAGGGCACCAGCACGACCGACGATGCGAGCAGCACGCTTATCACCGGACCGATCACGGCGTTTGCGAGCGGGGCAATGAGCGAAAACGTCCCAAATGTAGGAATGGTAACGGGAAGAGTCGCCAGCTGCGAGCACAGTGTGACGGACAAAATACTGGCAACCCCCGAGGGCACGCCCAGCTCAACCAAGGCGTAGGTGGCGTAGGGGCAAAAACAAAGGATGGCAAATACGCTGGCGCACGAAAGCTGAAAACACATCTCAAACAATACCGTCGGACGCAGCAACACAAAGATTGCCATGGTCACAAACAGAGCCGAGAGGCCATGCCGACGACGTCCGGCGCCGTTGGCGACAAGCGTCGCCGCCACCATACAGCACGCGCGCACGGCCGAAGGCGAAGCGCCCGTAAAGACGGCATAGGCAGCAAGGGCCAGCACCAACAGCCCCCGCTGAAGCCCACGAGAGAGGCGCGTCTTTTGCAGGGCGCTCTCAATCACAAACCCCACGATGGCAAGATGGCTGCCCGAGACAGCGATGAGATGCGCGGTGCCCGTTACCGAAAACCAGTCGCCCGCCGGCTGGGCGCGCAGCTCGGCCGAACGACCGCAGACGACACCGGCAATGAGCGAACGCGCCGGGTCGGTCGCAGGCGCGATGGACGCAAGCAGACCATTTCGCAGCCGAAGCAGCGGCCCCGGAGAGCCCTCATCGACCGACACAATCCGAACGGCTTTAACCTTGCGTACCTCGCCTCGAAGCACGCGCGAGCGCCCGTACGCGTCGTTCTCAAAGCGCGAAATTCGACCGATAGCACGTACATGCGAACCGACGCCGAGCTCGCGATCACACGACAGCCGCACCTGACCCAAACGCTTTTCGCCCGCATACGCATCGCAGGTATAGGAGCTGTCTCTTATACACAT